>NZ_NEJR01000055.1:0-667 GCF_002113165.1 Pseudomonas sp. B19(2017) | reverse complement strand
CACTTCCACCTGAGGGAAGTACACGGCATCGACTTCGGCGGAGCGGAAGTTGATGTGGATGACCTCGGTGCCACCACGGACCATGAAGAACGGCGGCTTCTCGATTACGTCGTGGCCGATGTTGACGATCAGGTCGGCGGCTTCGACGGCGCGGTGCACGAAGTCACCGGACGACAGTGCAGCGTTACCCAAGAAGCGCGGGTGGCGCTCGTCGACCACACCTTTACCCATCTGGGTGGTGATGAACGGGATGCCGGTCTTGTCGATCAGCTGCTTGAGGACCTTGGCGGTCATTTTACGGTTGGCGCCGGCGCCGATCACCAGGATCGGGTTACGGGCGTTCTGCAGTTTCTCTACGGCCGCTTCGATAGCCTTGTGCTCGGCTAGCGGGCGACGGCTCAGGCTAGGCGGGACCGGCAGGCTATCAGTCTGCTCGGCGGCGATGTCTTCCGGCAACTCCAGGTGCACGGCCCCCGGCTTCTCTTCTTCAGCCAGGCGGAAGGCTTCGCGCATGCGGGCCGGGATGTTGTCGGCCGAGGCGAACTGGTGGGTGTACTTGGTGATGGGATCCATCATGCCGCACACGTCGATGATCTGGAAGCGGCCCTGCTTGGACTTCTTGATCGGCTTCTGGCCGGTGATCATCATCATCGGCATGCCGCCCAGG
>NZ_NEJR01000054.1:0-694 GCF_002113165.1 Pseudomonas sp. B19(2017) | reverse complement strand
CCCAAGCAACGGGGCGGTGATCAGTGGTACCGCTGAAGCCGGGGCCAAGGTGATTCTTACCGACGGCAGCGGCAACCCGATCGGCGAAACGACCGCCGATGGCAGTGGCAACTGGGCCTTCACGCCTGCGACCCCGCTGGCCAACGGCACGGTGATCAACGCCGTGGCCCAGGACGTCGCCGGCAATACCAGTGGGCCGACCAGCGCTACCGTTGATGCCGTCGCGCCGCCTGCGCCGATCATCACCCCGAGCAACGGGGCAGTGGTCAGTGGTACTGCTGAAGCCGGGGCCAAGGTGATCCTGACCGATGGCAGCGGCAACCCGATCGGGCAGGTCACCGCTGATGGCAGCGGCAACTGGAGCTTCATCCCTGGCTCGCCGTTGGCCAACGGTACCGTGGTCAACGCCACGGCAACCGATGCGACCGGCAACACCAGCGTGCCGTCGAGCACCACGGTGGACTCGGTTGCTCCGGCTGCACCGGTGGTCGAACCGAGCAATGGCGCGGCAATCAGCGGTACTGCCGAAGCTGGAGCGAGGGTCATCCTCACCGATGGCAGCGGCAACCCGATTGGCCAGACCATCGCCGATGGTAGCGGCAACTGGAGCTTCACCCCCGGCACGCCACTGGCCAATGGAACCGTGGTCAACGCTACGGCAACCGACCCGGCCGGCAACACCAGTGCTCCGTCG
>NZ_NEJR01000053.1:0-696 GCF_002113165.1 Pseudomonas sp. B19(2017) | reverse complement strand
GGGGTTTCCCCATGTGAGAGTAGGTCATCGTCAAGATTCATTTCGCAAAACCCCTATCTGCGCATGCAGGTAGGGGTTTTGTCTTTGTGGCGCAAAAATATCCAGCCCTACGCAATCCCCTGTGTGGGAGCGGGCATGCCCGCGAAGCAGGCGACGCGGTGCATGGCACCGGCTTCGCCGGTGTTCGCTGCGGTTCGACGCCTCGACTCGCCCGCTCCCACAACTCCCACTCTGAGCGCGCAATACCCAGGCTGCGACAATATTCCCGTCACACTCACGTGACTTTCCCGAGCCCACCCTACGTCAAGACTTTGGTTCGGGGCACTCCTGGCTCTGGGCTGAGCGATGCCAGCGTACCGTGCTGCGCATTTCCGGACGTCCACCGTCCCATCACTTGAGGTAGCAAGCAAGATGGCCAAGGCCGCCGATGTCGTTGTGCAATGCCTGGAAAACGAAGGTGTCGAGTATGTGTTCGGCATTCCGGGTGAGGAAAACCTCGACCTGCTCGAATCCCTGCGCAAGTCGAAGATAAAGCTGGTACTGACCCGTCACGAGCAGTCCGCAGGTTTCATGGCTGCCACCTATGGCCGCCTGACCGGCAAGACCGGCGTCAGCCTGTCCACCCTCGGCCCTGGCGCCACCAACCTGGTTACTGCCAGCGCCTACGCCTACCTGGGCGGCATGCCGATGATGATG
>NZ_NEJR01000009.1:0-209945 GCF_002113165.1 Pseudomonas sp. B19(2017) | reverse complement strand
AGACCTCTGCTCGGCCTCCTGAAGTCGCGAAGATCAAGATCAAGATCAAGATCAAGATCAAGATCAAGATCAAGATCAAGATCAAGATCAAGATCAAGATCAAGATCAAGATCAAGATCAAGATCAAGATCAAGATCAAGATCAAGATCAAGAGCTTGAGCGTGAGCGTGAGCGGGTTCGCGGGGAGCGGTACAGTACAGTTTTGCCTCGTTATTTCGATTGACTGTATTGGCTACTGATTCCGCATAATGCCCCTTCAAAAAAGGAGGTGGCATGCACAAGACAGTCCTGGTACTGGTGGAAACCGTCGATGATTACCTGCCCATACTGGAGCAGGCCGGCTACCGCCTGATCCGTGCCCCCTCGCCGCAACAGCGGGCAGATGCGATTCTGCGCCATTCCCAGGAAATCGACGCCGTGCTCACCCGTGGCCCATTGGGCCTGACTGCAGCCGAAATCGACGCATTGCCCAACTTGCAAATCATCTGCGTGATCGGCGCTGGCTACGAGCAAGTCGACCTGACCGCCGCTTCCGCCCGCGGCATCACCGTCACCAACGGCGCCGGGGCCAATGCCGCTGCGGTCGCCGACCACACCCTTGCCCTGCTGCTGGCGCTGCTGCGCGACGTTCCCCGTGCCGATGCCAGCACCCGGCGTGGCGAATGGAACCGGATTATCAGCGCTTCCGTCAGTGGCAAGCGCCTGGGCATTCTCGGCCTCGGCGCCGTAGGCCTGGCGATCGCCAAGCGCGCCCACCTGGGCTTCGACATGCCCGTCAGCTACCACAGCCGCACGCCGCGCCAGGACGTGTCCTACACCTGGTACGACAGCCCGCTGCACCTGGCCGAAGCCGTCGACATCCTGGTGGTGGCCACCCCCAGCGGTGCCAACACCCACCACCTGGTCGATGCACAGGTGCTTAAGGCCTTGGGGCCCGAGGGCTACCTGGTGAATATCGCCCGTGCCAGCGTGGTCGACACCCAGGCCCTGGTGGCCGCGCTGCAGCATGGCCAGCTGGCGGGTGCGGCACTGGATGTGTTCGACGACGAGCCAGCTGTGCCCGATGCCCTCAAGGCCCTTGGCAACACCGTCCTCACCCCCCACGTGGCTGGCCAGTCGCCGGAGGCGGCACGCGACACGGTAACCTTGGTGTTGCGCAACCTGCAGGCGTTCTTTGCCGGCGAAGCCGTGTTGACCCCGGTACGCCAGTAACCCTTTTTATCTATCTGCCTGGCAGCGGTCGGGCAATAAGGAGTGTGTGCATGCAACTTGAAATCTTCCAGGTCGATGCGTTTTCCGCCGAACCGTTCGGGGGCAACCCGGCGGCAGTGATCCCGCTGCAAAGCTGGCTGCCGGACGATGTGCTGCAGCGTATCGCTGAAGAAAACAACCTGTCGGAAACCGCCTACTTCGTGCGCAACGGCGAAACCTTCGACCTGCGCTGGTTCACCCCGACCGTGGAAGTCGACCTGTGCGGCCATGCCACCCTGGCCTCGGCCTATGTGCTGTTCGAGCAACTGGGCGAGCAGGCGCAGGTGCTGCGCTTCAATACCCGCAGTGGCGAGCTGCGTGTCAGCCGCAATGCCGACGGGCTGCTGGCCATGGACTTCCCGGCCAAACAGCCGGTCGCAGTGGACATTCCGCAGGGCCTGCTGCAGGCGCTGGGCCTTGGTCAGGCACAGGCGTTGTACCGCAGTGACGACTATGTAGTGGTGATCGATGACGCCCTGTCGCTTGACACCCTGAAGCCGGATTTTGTTGCGCTGTCGGCTTTCGATGTGCGCGGTATCGCCGTTACCGCAGCAGGCCGTGGTTTTGATTTCGTCACCCGCTGGTTTGGCCCGCGGGTCGGTGTGAACGAAGACCCGGTGACCGGCTCGGCGCACACTTCGCTGGCGCCGATATGGGCCGAGCGCCTGGGCAAGGACGCGCTGAGCTGCGAGCAGGGTGGGGTGCGCAAAGGGCAGCTGCAGTGCGAAGTGCCGGGTAACGGCCGGGTGATCATCAGTGGTCGGGCGGCGCTGTACATGCGCGGTACCATTTACATCTAGAAGCCCACGCGATGCCCTGTAGGAGCGCAACTATACTGGTCTGCCCATCCCTTGCTGAAGGAGCCAGCCATGGCCCTGGAAAAACACGGCACCTGTCTGTGCGGCGCCACCCGGCTCAAGGTCATCGTCGACAACACTCATATCAGCGCCTGCCACTGCAGCATGTGCCGCAAGTGGACCGGTGGCCCACTGTTGGTGGTGCACTGCAGCCAGCCACCGGTGATCGAAGGGCGCGCGCCCAGCGTGTATGAGTCTTCCGACTGGGCCCAGCGCGGTTTCTGCGGCCAGTGCGGCACGCACCTGTACTACCGGCTCAAGGCCAATGACTTCCACGCCGTGCCGGTCGGCCTGCTCGACGGCGACCAGGAGTGGGATTTCGACCTGCAGATTTTCGTCGAAGAGAAACCGGCCTGGTACTGCTTCGCCAACCAGACCAAGGAACTGACCGGCCAGGAAGCTTTCGAGCAGCTCGGCTGATCAAGCCGAACTTGCCAAACCGTTGCATACCTGAGAAAAGGGCGGCTTTGTTTCCAGTGTTGGAGGATGCCCCGTGAGCCAGGAACTGCAGATCATCGACCTTGTGGAGGGGGATGGCAAAGCCGCCGTCAAAGGTGCCCTGATCACCACCCAGTACACCGGCTGGCTGGCCGATGGCAGCGAGTTCGATTCGTCCTGGTCGCGCGGCAAACCGTTCCAGTGCGTGATCGGCACCGGCCGGGTGATCAAGGGCTGGGATCAAGGCCTGATGGGGATGCGCGTAGGCGGCAAGCGCAAGCTGCTGGTACCGGCGCACCTTGGCTATGGCGAGCGCAGCGTGGGGGCGATTCCGCCCGGTTCGGATTTGACCTTCGAGATCGAATTGCTGGAAGTGCTGACGCGCGATGATTGAGGAGCCGTATTGCAACGCGAGGTTCTTGCACGTTACACAATTCGGCAACACCCATCCTCTAACGTAAGCCTTGTCTAGGGAACGGCATCCACCTCCAGGAAGGAACCAAACGGGTTCAGGGCACTCTCACCCTCACTCGTTGCCAAGGACGGCATTCACTACAAGGATGCCCCGCGGTGCTATCGGCGGGGGATGTGGCGGGTCAACCCGATTTTCTGCCACTCGAGCCTGTCCTGATGAAGTTGCCAACATTCTTCCGCCGTCGTCGTCACTGGTTGCTGAGCCTGGTGCTGACTGCCGTTGCCGTACCGCTGGCGTTGGAGGCTGTCGAAAGCCGGGCGCAACCGGTGGATGGCACCCAGACCCTGGTATTCCTGCGCCACGCCGAGAAGCCGGGCGAGGGGCTGGGTCAATTGAACTGCCAGGGCCTCAACCGGGCGCTGGACCTGGCTACCGTGCTGCCCGAGCGCTTTGGCAAGGCCGATTACGTGTTCGCTGCCAACCCTTCACGGCATGTCGAGGAAGGCAGCAAGGACGAAAGCTACAGCTACATTCGCCCGCTGATGACCATCAGCCCCAGCGCCATTCGCCTGGGCCTGCCAGTCAACATTGACTACGGCGCCAACGACACCGACGCGCTGGCCGAAGAGCTGCTGCGCGACAAGTACCGTAACGCGACCGTGTACACCGCCTGGTCGCATGGCTACCTCCCCGACCTGATCAATGCCGTGGCTGGCAAGGCCCTGGGTGAAGAGCGGGTGATCACCGAGGACTGGAACGGCGACGACTTCGACACCCTCTACGTCCTCACCCTGACCTGGCACGACGGCAAGGCCAGCCTGCTAAGCCGCAACGTGCGCCAGGGCTTGAATGATGGTGCACATAGCTGCCCGACCTGATCCGCTAGTGAGGGTTTTCCTGTACCGGCCTCTTCGCGGGCTTGCCCGCTCCCACAGGTACTGCATGGCCCTGAAGGCAGTGGGACCCTGTGGGAGCGGGCAAGCCCGCGAAGAGGCCGGTACGGTCAACCCAAGGGTCAACGGCCGAAGCGCATCGGCCAGCCCACCACTTTCTTCGCCCGTGGCGTGGCATAGGTACGTACCTTGGAGGTACTCAAGCCCATGCGTACCAGCGATTCTGCAATGGTTACCGCCGCGCTCACACCATCCACCACCGGCACGCCGGTGCGCTGGCGGATCTGCTCGTCCAGCCCGGCCATGCCTCCGCAACCCAGGCAGATCACCTCGGCCTTGTCGTCATGCACGGCGCGTTCTGCCTGCTCGACAATCGCCTCCACGGCCCGCTGCGGATCGGCTTCCAGCTCCAGCACTGCCAGCCCGCTGGCCCGCACCGATGCGCAGCGGTCATACAGGCCGGAAAGCTTCAGGCGGTCTTCGATCAGCGGCACGGTGCGATCCAGAGTGGTCACCACCGAGTAGGCATGGCCCAGGTACATCGCCGTGCTGGCGGCAGCATCGGTGATGTCCACCACCGGCACGTTCAGCAGTTCCTGCAGGCCTTCGCGGCCGTGTTCGCCGTAACCCGCCTGGATCACGGCGTCGTAGGGGCCTTCGTAGGCCAGCACCCGGTCCATCACTGCGATGGCGGCCAGGTAACTTTCGAAGTTGCCTTCCACCGACTCGGCACCGAACCATGGGGTGAGGCCGATGATCTCAGTGCCGGGCCCGGCCACCGCACGGGCCTGTTCGGCAATGGCCTCGGTGATGGCTTCGGTGGTGTTGACGTTGGCGATCAGAATACGCATGGGCAGTCCTCCCTGATCAATGGCTGCTGTGGTCAACGGCGATGCATTCGCCGCTGACGTCGTGGTAGTGGCGTTGGCGTGGTGCAATCAGCAGGTACAGGGCGGCGGCGATGCCGGCACCGATCAGCCAGGAGAATGGCGCCACGCTCTGGAAGTTGGGCACCAGCGCCAGGACGATGGCCAGCAGAGCGGCAGGGACGAAGGCGGCTACTGCGCGCAAGTTGATGCCTTTGGTGTAGTGGTAGGCGCCGGCCGGGTCTTCGCTGTACAGCTGAGGCACGTTGATGCAGCCTTTGCGCAGCAACCAGTAGTCGGACATGATCACCCCGTACAGCGGGCCGAGCAGGGCACCCAGGCCGGACAGGAAATACACGATTACCAGCGGGCTGTTGTACAGGTTCCACGGCAGGATCAGCACCGCCAGGGTGGCGCTGATCAGCCCGGCGCGGCGGAAGTTGAGGTGGCGTGGTGCCAGGTTGCTCAGGACGAAGGCCGGGGCGACAAAGTTGGCCATGATGTTCACTGCCACCGTGACGATCAGGAAGGCCAGGCAGCCAAGTACCAGGAACGCTGTGCTGGGGATGGCGGCGACGATCTGGGTCGGGCTGTCGATGATCTGGCCGTTGATCCGGAACTGCGCGCCGCACAGCACCACGGTGATCATGGCGAATACCAGGATGTTCACCGGCAGGCCCCAGAAGTTGCCGACGCGGATGGTCTTGCGGCAGGGCGAGGAGCGAGCGAAGTCACAGAAGTTCAGCACCAGGGTGCCGTAGATCGCCAGCCACAGCGCGCCGCCGGCAAAGATGTTGCGCCACATCTCGTAACCGGTCAGCGGCTCGGCCACCGACCAGGCGATGCGGGCGTCGGCCTTGAAGTACATGAACACTGCCAGGGCGGCGACGGTCAGCAGGATCACCGGACCGGCGAAGGCCTCGTAGCGGCGCACCATCTCCATGCCGTAGGCCAGGATCACCAGTTGCACCAGCCAGATCGACACGAAGCACACCCAGCCCAGGCTCGACAGGCCGAGGATGCTGTCATGGTCGTAGCTTGCCATTTGCGGCCATACGGCAGTAAGCAGCACACGCAGCACCACCGAAGCCAGGTAGGTCTGGATGCCGAACCAGGCGATGGCGATGACCGCGCGGATCAGTGCCGGAATCTGCGCGCCGTGGATGCCGAAGGCGATGCGGCTGATTACCGGGAACGGCACGCCAGTCTTCTGCCCCATATAGCCGGACAGGTTCATGAAGAAGTACACCAGCGCCGCGCCGATGGCCAGCGACAGCAGGATTTGCCAGCCACCCAGGCCGAGGGCGAACAAGCCCATGGCGAACGAGTAGTTGGCGATGTTGTGCACATCGTTGGTCCATAGCGCGAAGATGCTGTAGCCGCCCCAGCGACGGCCCTCGACGCGTGTCGGGGCGAGGTCGCGGTTGTGCAGGCGCGGGCTCAGGGCAAGTTCCGGCTGGTGACCGGCAAGAGGGGAAGCGGGGTGGGTGCTGGCGACGGATAGTTCAGGGGCAAGGTCGAGGCTGGTACTCATTCCGGCGGGCTCCTGATGCACGTGACTGCGATGAGCGGGCATGCGCACGGGCTCGCCATCTCGTCGGTGCAGCGTTGGCATCTCAGGGTTTGGGGCGCGGCGGCCGATGTTGAGTCGGCGTCGCGGGTTCTTGTGTATTTATGTTTTGCTTGGTTTGTATACAAAACACGAACACACAAAAGCGAGTTCCATGCCAAGGGAAAAGCAACTTTCAGCTGGCCATCATTTTGAATCTATCTTGTTGAAATATAACTTGATGAAAATAAGGAGATATAACGTGATCAAGTGAACAGGTTTATATTTTTCGAAGATGGTTTAGTTGATCAGTTGGTCAGAATAATTTGTGGGAAGTGTGTAACATATTGGGGCGTGATACTGGTAAGTGCACACAAAAACGGCACTTATGGTGACATTCTTGTGTACAAAAATTAGTCAACTTTTTCCTGTGCCGGCCTTTTCGCGGGCACGCCCGCTCCCACAGGGACCGCATTGCGTCCGGGGATTGTGGAGATCCTGTGGGAGCGGGCGTGCCCGCGAAGAGGCCAGAACAGGAGGAAATCAGTCCATCGGCGGCAACCGCCGCTTCACCGGAGTCTTCTTGATGATTGCGGTATTGGTCTCGGCCACCGTATAGAGGCGGTCGAGCAGGGTGTCCAGTTGCTCCATCGAGCGTACATGCAGGCGGGCAATGAAGCAGTCTTCGCCAATAACCTTGTCGCACTCGGTGAACTCGGGAATGGCGATGATCTGCCGCTCCACCTCCTGCAACTGCCCCGGTAGCGGGCGGATGCGCACGATGGCCTGCAGCTGGTAGCCAAAGGCGCGCGGATCGACCTCAACGGTGTAACCGCGCAATACGCCGCGTTCCTCCAGCCGGCGCAGGCGTTCGCTGACGCTGGGCGCCGACAGCCCGCTGATCTGCGCCAAGGCCTTGAGCGAACGGCGTGAATCCTCCATCAGTGCATTGATCAGCAGTTGGTCGATGGCATCGGTCATGGTCACCTCGTAAGGTCGTTCGTATGATTTGCCTTGATAGTAAAGGTAGTTCGGCAAATCCACCTTCGATATCCGCTGGAAGGCTTCGCAGAAACATTTGCATACTGTTGCCATCATCGACAGGAGGTGTGAGATGGATAGTTCGTTGCGTCGTGGCTCGCTGGAAATGGTCGCCGCCATGCTGATTTCAGGAACCATCGGCTGGTTCGTGCTGGTGTCCGGCCAGCCGGTGCTCGAGGTGGTGTTCTGGCGCTGCGTATTCGGTGCCGTAACCTTGATGGCTATTTGCGCAGGTTTCGGCTTGCTGCGGCCGGGCGTGATCAGCCGCACGGCGTTTCTGCTGGCGATTGCCAGCGGTGTGGCCATTGTCGGCAACTGGGTGCTGCTGTTCGCCTCCTACTCGCGGGCGTCGATTGCCATCGGCACGGCGGTGTACAACGTGCAGCCGTTCATATTGGTCGGGCTGGCGGCAGTGTTCCTGGGCGAGAAGATCACCCTGGCCAAGGTCACCTGGCTGAGCGTGGCGTTCCTCGGCATGCTGGCCATCGTCAGTGCCCATGGCGCGGGGCAGGGTGGCGGTGAGGACTATTTGCTGGGCATTGCGCTGGCGCTGGGGGCGGCCTTCCTGTATGCCATCGCGGCGTTGATCATCAAACGCCTGAGTGGCACGCCACCGCACCTGATCGCGCTGATCCAGGTGGCCACGGGTGTGCTGCTGCTGGCGCCGTGGGTCAAGCTTGGCGGGTTGCCCGGTGAACTGCCGGCGCTGGCCAGCCTGGTGACATTGGGCATGGTGCACACCGGCTTGATGTATGTGCTGCTGTACAGCGCCATCCAGCGCTTGCCCACCGCGTTGACCGGGGCACTGTCGTTCATCTACCCGATTGCGGCGATTCTGGTGGACTGGGTGGCGTTCGGGCACCGCCTGGCGCCGCTGCAGTGGCTGGGGGTTGCGTTGATTCTTCTGGCAGCGGCGGGGATGCAGCAGGGGTGGTGGTTCCGGCCAGCGCGGGTTGTGGCCGAGTAATGAGGTGGCCTTGCGGGCCTCTTCGCGGGTAAACCCGCTCCCACAGGGCCCCCACAATCCCGATGCACTGGGTTATCCCTGTGGGTTTACCCGCGAAAGGGCCCGCAAGGTAGAATGCCGCTTTTGCCAGCCTGCGACCCATGATGACTTCGCCGATCCAGACTCTGGAGCAACACCTGCTCGCCGCCCTCGACCCTGCCCCGCAGGAAACCCGCCGCCTGTTCCATGGCCGCGGCCGCTGCTGGGCGGGCCTGGAGCAGGTCACTGTCGACTGGCTGCAAGGTGTGCTGTCGGTCGCCCTGTTCCGCGAACCGCCCGAAGGCCAGCTGGCCGAACTGGAAGCCATGCTGCGTGCCTTGGCGGAGCGCCCGCAGTGGACTGGCCAGGCCATCCTTGTCCAGCACCGCTACCTGCCCGATAGCCCGGGCCAGTGGCTGCTGGGCGAGCCGTGCCAACAACGCGAAGTGGTCGAAGACGGCCTGACCTACCTGCTGGACCTGGGCGTGCGGCAGAACAACGGCTTGTTCCTCGACATGCGCTATGGCCGGCGCTGGGTACGCGAGCAGGCGGCGGGCAAGCGCGTGCTGAACCTGTTCGCCTACACCTGCGGCTTCTCGGTGGCGGCGATTGCCGGTGGCGCCGAGCAGGTGGTGAACCTGGACATGGCCAAGTCGGCGTTGTCCAGGGGCCGCGACAACCATCGCCTCAATGGCCACGATGCGTCGCGGGTGGCGTACCTGGGGCACGAGCTGTTCAAGTCGTGGGGCAAGGTGCGCAAGTACGGGCCTTATGACCTGATCATCATCGACCCGCCGACCTTCCAGCGCGGCAGTTTTGTGCTGACCCAGGACTACGCGAAGATCCTGCGGCGCTTGCCAGAGTTGTTGAGCGAGGGCGGGACGGTACTTGCGTGCGTGAACGACCCGGGCATCGGACCGGAGTTCCTGATCGAGGGGATGGCGGAGCAGGCGCCGTCGCTGGCGTTTGTCGAGCGGCTGGAGAACCCGCCGGAGTTTCCGGATGTGGACCCGGCTGGGGGGTTGAAAGCGTTGGTGTTCCGCCAGGGTTGATGGTGCCCTTGCCGGCCTCTTCGCGGGTAAACCCGCTCCGGGAACACCACAGGTCTGGATATTGTGGGGGCCCTGTAGGAGCGGGTTTACCCGCGAAAGGGCCGGCAGTTACTGACAAAAATGCCAGTTGCTTCGTTGTTGCCTGGCAGCTAGTTTTTGCAAACCCCCCAAGAGCGTCCATGCCATGAATGACGATAGGATCATGCGGTCGCTGGTGCCCGATTCTTGCGTGCATTACTTCTATCAAGGGACACACCGGGTTCTGCAGAGGACCCGTAATGAAACGGTGCACGTGCTGAGAACAAGCGAGGCGTTTCTGGTCCTTTCGTCACAAGGGCTCGGGTATCAGCACAGTGGGGCATTGCTGGTCGATGATGCCAACTCATTGTTAGGTGCGGCGCAAGAACGCCAGCAGGCGGCAATGGCTTATACGCCATATGGCTATCGCGGCAGGGCGAGCGCCGTGGCAATTGGGTTTGTCGGGCAATGGATTGAGCCTTTTACTTCAGGCTACCTGCTCGGTAATGGGCATCGGCTCTACAGCCCGGTACTGATGCGCTTCTCACGACCCGATGCTTTAAGCCCTTTTGCACAAGGTGGCTGCAATGCCTATGCATACTGCCAAGGCGATCCGGTGAACAGCCAGGATCCGTCAGGTAGGGTTCGAGAATGGTGGCGCACGACTCGAAAATCCTTCGATGCTCTGGCGTTCGGAGGGCGAGGAAGCCGAACAAACAATACAAAAGCTACCCAGACAATGGCTGAGCCGTCATATCAAAAGCTCCCACGTGTCGAAAGCGGATATTTCAGTCCTTCGCCGTCTTCATCTAGCTCGGAGCCGAGATTCTTCTCAGAAGGCAATCCGGCAGGGTCTGCGATTGTTCCGCCAATTGGCGCAAATGCTGACGGGAGTACTTCGCCAACTTCCGGAGGTACTCGTCGCTCAATCCAGCAACAAGCACTGATAGCGGCGGGAGGTGCTGTTATAGGTGCAGTTGCAGTCGTTGCTTACGATCGCTATGCAGGAAACGCCGGGGTATCCGCTATGCCGCGTATTTCGTTCGGGAATGGCTTGGTGAGTTGGAACATGACCCCTGAACAAAGCATGAGTATCGCCCGGGAGCTAGGCCCAACGGGCCTCTGGAATCAGAGAGCAGTGGTTGGCAATCTGGCTTTGAACACTGTCAAGCATGCGATGGGCATAGCACGCAGTGCTTGAGGCTGGTAGTCGAGAAAGGGGCGCTGAAGGCCCCTTCGGATTTACTTGTCGCTGTAGATCTGGTCAAACACCCCACCATCATTGAAGTGGGTCTTCTGCACGGTACGCCAGTCGCCGAAGGTCTTCTCTACCGACAGGAAGTCCACTTTCGGGAAACGGTCGGTGTACTTGGCCAGCACCGTCGCGTCACGCGGGCGCAGGTAGTTCTGTGCGGCGATTTCCTGGGCGGCTGGCGACCACAGGTACTTCAGGTATTCCTCGGCCGCGGCCTGGGTGCCTTTCTTCGCCACTACCTTGTCGACCACGCTGACCGGCGGTTCGGCTTCGGCCGACACGCTCGGGTAGACCACTTCGAACTGGTCGCGGCCGAACTCGCGGGCGATCATTTCGGCTTCGTTCTCGAAGGTCACCAGCACGTCGCCGATCTGGTTGGTCATGAAGGTGGTGGTGGCGGCACGGCCACCGGTGTCCAGCACCGGCGCCTGCTTGAACAGCTTGCCGACAAAGTCCTTGGCCTTGTTTTCATCACCGCCTTGCTTGAGCACATAGCCCCAGGCCGACAGGTAGGTGTAGCGGCCGTTACCCGAGGTCTTGGGGTTGGGCACGATCACCTGTACGCCATCCTTGAGCAGGTCGGGCCAGTCTTTCAGCGCCTTGGGGTTACCCTTGCGCACGATGAACACGGTGGCCGAGGTGAACGGCGCGCTGTTGTTTGGCAGGCGGGTCACCCAGTTGTCCGGCACCAGCTTGCCATTGTCGGCCAGGGCGTTGATGTCGGTGGCCATGTTCATGGTAATGACATCGGCCGGCAGGCCATCGATCACCGCTCGCGCCTGTTTGCTCGAGCCGCCGAAGGACATCTGCACGTTGACCTTCTCGTTGTGCTCGGCTTCCCAGTGCTTCTGGAAGGCCGGGTTGTAGTCCTTGTAGAAGTCGCGCATCACGTCGTAGGACACGTTGAGCAGGGTGGGGGCAGCCTGGGCGACATTGCCCAGGGCAAGGCCTGCGGCGAGCAGCGAGGCGGCGAAGAGTTTTTTCACGTTGCTTCCTTGTTATCGAGAAGGTGTTGGCAGTTTGCCTGCGACTATAGCGGGTGGGTTTGTGGGGGTTAAAGAACAAAAAGGTCTTTGGTTATATCGCTGCCTGCGCCGGCCTCTTCGCGGGCACGCCCGCTCCCACAGGTACGGCGCAATGCTCAGGCCTGGGGTGATCCTGTGGGAGCGGGCGAGCCCGCGAAAGGGCCAGTACAGGCGACATCATTGCTTGGGAAACAGCACATTCCCACAGCGGGAGCAGAACGCCGCCCCATGCTCATGGCTCTTTTTGCTGCAGGTCGGGCAATCATGCTGCAACTGCTCCCCGCGCATGGCATTGGCCAGTTCGGCGGTGAATATCCCGGTCGGTACGGCAATGATCGAATAACCGATGATCATCACCAACGACGAAATCACCTGCCCCAGCGGCGTCTTCGGCACGATGTCACCAAACCCGACCGTGGTCAGGGTGACGATGGCCCAGTAGATACCTTTGGGAATGCTGGTAAAGCCGTGTTCCGGCCCTTCGATCACATACATCAGTGTACCGAATACGGTCACCAGGGTGGAAACGGTGACCAGGAACACGATGATCTTCTGCTTGCTGCCGCGCAGTGCTTCTATCAGGTAGTGCGCCTGCTTGAGGTACGGGCTGAGCTTGAGCACACGGAAAATCCGCAGCATCCGTATCACCCGGATGATCAACAGGTACTGGGCGTCGCTGTAGTACAGCGCGATGATCCCCGGCACGATCGCCAGCAGATCGACCAGGCCATAAAAGCTGAAGGCATAGCGCAGCGGCTTGGGCGAGCAGTACAGGCGGGTGAGGTACTCGGCGAGGAAGATCGCGGTAAAACCCCACTCGATGCCTGCCAGCAGGCCGGCGTAGCCTTGGTGCACTTCGTCGATGCTGTCGAGGATCACTGTTACCAGGCTGGCCAGGATGATCAGCAGGAGGATCTTGTCGAAGCGTCTTCCAGCCACGGTATCGGTCTGGAAGACGATGATGTAGAGCTGCTCGCGCAGGCTCGCAGGGTTGTTCATTGGCTCGTTCCACAAAAGCGATGGGCTGAGCCTAGGGGTTGCATTTCAGCTGTGCAAGCGGCTGGCGTCACGCTGCCTGGGCTGGGCCAGGTGGTTGCCCAGGTGCATCAGCCAGCAGGCAGTGACAAAGGGCGCGGTCAGCCCGGGTACCGGTAGCAGCTTGAACAGAGGTTGCAGCAGCAGGGCCAGGGCGATGGCCAGCAACGTCACCCATGGCTTTTCACCCTGCCTGCTGAATGCCAGCGCCGCCAGCGCGGCGTTGAAACCATACAGGCCCAGCCAGGCCGCTTGCGCCTGGTCGGCGAGCAGTGCCACACCGCCGCCGATGGCCGAACCGAGCACGGCCCACAGGGCTGCATAGGGGTTGGCGATGAACATGCCGATGCTGATCAGCAGGCCGGCCAGCGGCTGGTCGAGCAGGAAGATCTGGCCCACGCCGCGCGCCAGCGCGTACAGCGGGTCGGCCTCGGCGAAGCCGCTGGGGGAAGGGCTGGCAATCAGCAGGGTGGCCCAGCCCAGCAGCACGAAGGGTGCGGTGTAGGCGACCAGCAGCTTGCCGCCGCGCTTGCGCCACTGGTGGGTGATGATGCTCGACAGGCCGCCAGCGGCGATGATCAGTGGCGGCAGGATGACCGACCAGGGCAGCACGGCGCTGATCAGGATGCCGATCAGTACGCCGTTGTAGCAGTACAGCCCGGCCTGGCGGTCGGCGCGATCGTAGCCGCGGGCCTGGGCGGTGAGCAGGCCGGCCAGGGCGCCGAGCAGGGCGCCGCCGACCAGGTTGGGTGCGGTCAGCAGGATGGCCAGCAGGCAGCACAGGCCGCACAGGGGGTTGCGCAGCAGCAGCACCTGGCTGAAGCCGTTGAGTAACGCCGTGGCCCAGTCCGGGCACGGGTTGACGAAATTTTTGGTGTACATCGGGGCAGTCAGTGAGGTTGATGGGGCGCGGTGGGCCTCTTTGGGCCTCGGGTTTTCCGCAGTTGTGTGCGACACCACCGACCCTGTGGGAGCGGGCGTGCCCGCGAAGGCGTCAGCTCAGGCAACATCGTTGTCCCTGCTGGCCTCTTCGCGGGCACGCCCGCTCCCACAGGAGAGATGCGGTGCTTCAGATCAAGGTCTCGATCCGCAGCGTGTTAGTCGACCCTGGCTTGCCGAAAGGCACACCAGCAGTGATCAGCAGCGTGTCGCCACGGCTGGCCATGCCCTGTGCCTGGGCGATTTCCAGGGCGGTCGAGACCACTTCATCAACCTGGCGCAGGCGGTCGTTGACCACCGAGTGCACGCCCCACGCCACGCTCAGGCGGCGCGCGGTGGCCAGGTTCGGGGTGAGGTTGAGGATCGGTGCCCGTGGCCGCTCGCGTGCTGCGCGCAGGGTCGAGGCGCCCGACTCGCTATAGTTGACCAGCACCGCCACCGGCAGGATGCCGCTGATACGGCGGATAGCGCAGCTGATGGCGTCCGACACGGTGGCCTCGGCCTTCGGCCGGCCAACATCGAGCTGGGCCTGGTAGTCCGGGCCGTTCTCCACCTGGCGGATGATCTTGCTCATCATCTGCACGGCTTCCAGCGGGTACTCACCCGAGGCGGTCTCGGCCGACAGCATCACCGTATCGGCACCTTCGGCCACGGCGTTGGCCACGTCGGTGACTTCGGCACGGGTCGGCGCTGGCGAGAAGCGCATGGATTCGAGCATCTGCGTGGCCACCACCACCGGTTTGCCCAGCTGGCGGCAAGTGCCGATGATGCGTTTCTGGATCTGCGGCACGCTTTCGGCCGGCACTTCCACGCCCAGGTCGCCACGGGCCACCATGATCGCATCCGCAAGTTCCGCGATGGCTTGCAGCTGTTCGACTGCCGATGGTTTCTCGATCTTGGCCATCAGGTAGGCGCGGTCGCCAATCAGCTGGCGTGCTTCAACGATGTCCTCTGGGCGCTGCACGAACGACAAGGCTACCCAGTCCACGCCCAGCTCCAGGCCGAAGGCCAGGTCACGGCGGTCTTTCTCAGTGAGCGGGGAGAGGTCGAGCACCGCTTGCGGCACATTGACACCCTTGCGGTCGGACAGCTCACCACCGGCCAGCACTTCGGTGTCGATGGCGTCGCTGTGCTTGGCAGTGACGCGCAGGCGCAGCTTGCCGTCGTCCAGCAGCAGGTCCATGCCTGGCTCGAGGGCGGCGATGATCTCCGGGTGTGGCAGGTTGACCCGGCGGCTGTCGCCCGGGGTGTTGTCCAGGTCCAGGCGCAGGGCCTGGCCGCGTTGCAGCTGCACTTTGCCGTCGGCAAAGCGGCCGACGCGCAGCTTCGGCCCCTGCAGGTCCATGAGGATACCCAGCGGGTAGTTCAGTTGCTGCTCGACTTCGCGGATCCACTGGTAGCGCAGGGCATGGTCGGCGTGCTCGCCGTGGCTGAAGTTGAGGCGGAAGATGTTCACCCCGGCTTCGACCAGTTGGCGGATGTCGTCGATGCCTTTGATCGCAGGGCCAAGGGTGGCGAGGATTTTGACTTTTTTATCAGGCGTCATGATTGGGCAGTCTCGAGGATCAGGATGGCGCGGAAGTCGTTGACGTTGGTGCGGGTCGGCTCGGTGACGATCAGCGCATCCAGCGCGGCGAAGTAGCCGTAGCCGTTGTTGTTGTCCAGCTCGTCGCTGGCCGACAGGCCCAGGGCTTCGGCGCGGGTGTAGCTGGCCGGCGTCATGAAGGCGCCGGCGTTTTCTTCCGAGCCATCGATGCCGTCGGTGTCACCGGCCAGGGCGTACACGCCCGGCAGGCCCTTGAGGCTTTCGGTGAGGCTGAGCAGGAACTCGGCATTGCGACCGCCACGGCCATTGCCGCGTACGGTCACGGTGGTTTCGCCGCCAGACAGGATCACGCAGGGCGCCTTCAGCGGCTGGCCGTGCTGAACGATCTGCCGGGCGATACCGGCGTGCACTTTG
Organism: Pseudomonas sp. B19(2017); assembly: GCF_002113165.1. NCBI lineage: Bacteria > Pseudomonadati > Pseudomonadota > Gammaproteobacteria > Pseudomonadales > Pseudomonadaceae > Pseudomonas > Pseudomonas sp. B19(2017). The sequence continues at coordinate 194,366 of NZ_NEJR01000009.1, read as the reverse complement.
GCCACTTCGCGCGATTCACCTTCCAGGTCGCCCAGGATCAGCGGGCTGAACCCGGCCTGGCGGGCTTTGACCGCGGCGGCTTCGAGCGATTGCTGAGGTTTGGCGATCAACTGGAAGTGGCTGCGGGCCAGGGCCGGGTCATCGGCCTTGACGGTCTCCGAGGCTGGGTTGTTGAGCCAGTCGATAACGGCTTTGGGCGCTTCGATGTTGTAGCGCTTGAGAATGGCCAGGGCATCGGCCGAGGTGCTCGGGTCGGCCACGGTAGGGCCGGATGCGATTACGGTGGCGAGGTCGCCGGGTACATCGGAAATGGCATAGGTGTAGACCGTGGCCGGCCAGCAGGCCTTGGCCAGGCGGCCGCCCTTGATCGCCGAGAGGTGCTTGCGCACGCAGTTCATCTCGCCGATGGTGGCGCCGGATTTCAGCAGCGCCTTGTTGATCTGCTGTTTGTCGGCCAGGGTCAGGCCTTCGGCGGGCAGGGCCAGCAGCGCCGAGCCACCGCCGGACAGCAGGAAGATGACGCGGTCGTCTTCACTGAGGTTGCTGACCAGTTCCAGCACGCGCTTGGCTACCGCCAGGCCGGCGGCATCGGGGACCGGGTGGGCGGCCTCGACCACCTCGATCTTCTGGCAGTTGGCGCCATGGCCGTAACGGGTTACGACCAGGCCGGAGACTTCGCCCAGCCAGCTTTTCTCGACCACTTCGGCCATGGCGGCTGCGGCCTTGCCGGCGCCGATGACGATAACCCGGCCGCTGCGGTCGGCGGGCAGAAAGGGTTCGAGGACTTGACGGGGGTGGGCGGCGGCGATGGCTGTGTCGAACAGCTCGCGGAGAATTTTTTGCGGATCGACCGACATGGCAGGCTCCCAATTATTGTTGTTCTGCACAATCAAAAACGCCCCTGGAACTGCCTCCGTGCAGGCCGAACCAGGGGCGGGTGTTGCTCGGTGCCACCTTTGAACCTGTGGTCGCAGGTTCAAAAGTGCTGGCTTCTTCGCGGGCTTGCCCGCTCCCACAGGGAATCTCGTAGCCCTCAGGCCTGTGGAATACCAGTGGGAGCGGGCAAGCCCGCGAAGAGGCCGGTAAGGTCTACAACTGTCTTACTTGTCGTCGCGGATCGAGAAGTTGGCCATGTGCTCCAGGCCTTTGATCAGCGCCGAGTGGTCCCAGTTGCCGCCGCCCAGGGCCTGGCAGGTGTTGAACACTTGCTGGGCATTGGAGGTGTTGGGCAGGTTGATGCCCAGTTCCTTGGCGCCTTGCAGAGCCAGGTTCAGGTCCTTCTGGTGCAGGTTGATGCGGAAGCCTGGGTCGAAGGTGCCCTTGATCATGCGCTCGGCGTGCACTTCGAGGATCTTCGACGAAGCGAAGCCGCCCATCAGTGCTTCACGTACCTTGGCCGGGTCGGCGCCGTTCTTGGCGGCGAACAGCAGGGCTTCGGCAACGGCCTGGATGTTCAGGGCAACGATGATCTGGTTGGCCACCTTGGCGGTCTGGCCGTCGCCGTTGCCACCGACGCGGGTGATGTTCTTGCCCATGGCTTCGAACAGCGGCAGGGTGCGCTCGAACGCTTTCGGGCAGCCACCGACCATGATGCTCAGGGTCGCAGCCTTGGCACCGACTTCGCCGCCGGACACCGGGGCGTCCAGGTAGGCAGCGCCGGTAGCCTTGATTTTCTCGGCGAAGGCTTTGGTAGCGGTAGGGGAGATCGAGCTCATGTCGATCACCACCTTGTTCGGGCCCACGCCTTCGGCCACGCCGTTGTCACCGAACAGGACGCTCTCGACCTGCGGGGTGTCGGGGACCATGACGATGATGAACTCGGCTTCCTGGGCAACTTCTTTCGGGTTGGCCAGGGCCACGGCACCGGCGGCGATCAGGTCGGCCGGGGCAGCGTCGTGGTGGGTGGAAACGAAGATGCTGTGACCTGCTTTCTGCAGGTTCTGAGCCATGGGCTTGCCCATGATGCCGGTGCCGATGAAACCGATTTTAGCCATGAGAATGTGCCTCTTTGTATTTGTAATGTCTCAAGCAGACCGCAATCCCTGTGGGAGCGGGCATGCCCGCGAAACAGGCGACTCGGTGGATGGCACCGGCTATGCCGGTGTTCGCGGGCATGCCCGCTCCCACAGGGTTTCGTGTTTCACAGGGGGCTAGCGTTCAGCCGTTCAGATTGCGTTATGGGTCTTCAGCCAGCCCAGGCCCGCTTCGGTGGTGGTCAGCGGCTTGTACTCCGCGCCCACCCAGCCCTGGTAGCCGATGCGGTCCAGGTGCTCGAACAGGAAGCGGTAGTTGATCTCGCCGGTACCTGGCTCGTTGCGGCCGGGGTTGTCGGCCAGCTGGATGTGGTTGATCAGTTTCAGGTTGGCTTCCATGGTGCGCGCCAGGTCACCTTCCATGATCTGCATGTGGTAGATGTCGTACTGCAGGAACAGGTTGTCACTGCCCACTTCGGCCTGGATTTCCAGGGCCTGCTTGGTGGTGTTCAGGTAGAAGCCGGGGATGTCGCGGGTGTTGATCATTTCCATGACCAGGCGGATCCCGGCGGCTTTCAGCTTGTCGGCGGCGTAGCGCAGGTTCTCCACGAAGGTCTTGCGCACGGTGGCGCAGTCCGGGCCTTGTGGGCGAATGCCGGCCAGGGCGTTGACCTGGGTATTGCCCAGCACCTTGGCGTATTCGATGGCCTTGTCGACCCCGGCGCGGAATTCCTCGACGCGGTCGGGGTGGCAGGTGATACCACGCTCACCTTTCGACCAGTCGCCCGCAGGCAGGTTGAACAGCACCTGGGTCAGGCCGTTCGCGTCCAGCTGCTGCTTGATTTCGGCAGCGCTGAAGTCGTACGGGAAGAGGTATTCGACGCCGCTGAAACCAGCATCGGCGGCAGCCTTGAAGCGGGCCAGGAAGTCCTGTTCGGTGAACAGCATGGACAGGTTGGCAGCGAAGCGAGGCATGAGTTGTCTCCTTGCGATGAAGGCCCCCAGGGCGTGCCTGGGGGCGTCAGGCGATCAGTCCAGCAGCGAGATGGCGGTTGGCGCGTCGTTGCCGACCAGGGCCAAGTCTTCGAACTCGTTGACCGCGTTGATCTCGGTGCCCATGGAAATGTTGGTCACACGCTCGAGAATCACTTCGACCACCACCGGCACACGGAACTCTTCGGCCATCTTCTGGGCCTTGAGCAGGGCAGGGGCGATCTCGGCCGGTTCGAATACGCGGATGGCCTTGCAACCCAGGCCTTCGACCACGGCGACGTGGTCGACACCGTAGGTGGCGGCGTCGGTCGAGTTGATGTTCTCGAACGCCAGTTGTACACAGTAATCCATGTCGAAGCCACGTTGCGCCTGGCGGATCAGGCCCAGGTAGGCGTTGTTCACCAGTACGTGTACGTATGGCAGGTTGAACTGCGCGCCCACCGCCAGCTCTTCGATCATGAACTGGAAGTCGTAGTCACCCGACAGCGCGACGACCTTGCGCTTCGGATCGGCTTTGACAACGCCCAGCGCGGCAGGGATGGTCCAGCCCAGCGGGCCGGCCTGGCCGCAGTTGATCCAGTGGCGTGGCTTGTAAACATGCAGGAACTGCGCGCCGGCGATCTGCGACAGGCCGATGGTGCTGACGTAGCAGGTGTCCTTGCCGAATACCTGGTTCATTTCTTCGTAAACGCGCTGCGGCTTGACCGGCACGTTGTCGAAGTGGGTCTTGCGCTGCAGGGTGGCCTTGCGTTCCTGGCAGTCTTCCAGCCAGGCCTTGCGGCACTTCAGCTTGCCGGCGGCTTTCCACTCGCGGGCCACTTCGAGGAACACGTCCAGTGCCTTGCCGGCGTCGGAAACGATACCCAGGTCCGGGGTGAACACACGGCCGATCTGGGTCGGTTCGATGTCCACGTGCACGAACTTGCGGCCTTCGGTGTAGACGTCGACGGAACCTGTGTGGCGGTTGGCCCAGCGGTTACCGATACCGAACACCAGGTCGGACTTGAGCAGGGTGGCGTTGCCGTAGCGGTGCGAAGTCTGCAGGCCGACCATGCCGACCATTTGCGCGTGGTCGTCCGGGATGGTGCCCCAGCCCATCAGGGTCGGGATTACCGGTACGCCGGTCAGCTCGGCGAACTCGACCAGCTTGTCGCTGGCGTCGGCGTTGATGATGCCGCCACCGGCTACCAGCAGCGGGCGCTCGGCGTCATTGAGCAGGGCCAGGGCTTTCTCGGCCTGTACGCGGGTGGCGGACGGCTTGTGCACCGGCAGCGGCTCGTAGGCTTCGATGTCGAATTCGATTTCGGCCATCTGCACGTCGAACGGCAGGTCGATCAGTACCGGGCCTGGGCGGCCGGTGCGCATTTCATAGAAGGCCTTCTGGAAGGCGTAAGGCACCTGGCCCGGCTCCAGAACGGTGGTGGCCCACTTGGTCACCGGCTTGACGATGTTGGTGATGTCGACAGCCTGGAAGTCTTCCTTGTGCAGGCGGGCACGTGGGGCCTGGCCGGTGATGCAGAGGATCGGGATGGAGTCGGCGGAAGCACTGTAGAGGCCGGTGACCATGTCGGTGCCGGCAGGGCCGGAGGTGCCGATGCACACACCGATGTTGCCCGGGTTGGCACGGGTGTAACCCTCGGCCATGTGCGAGGCGCCTTCGACGTGACGAGCGAGGACGTGATCGATGCCACCGACTTTCTTCAGGGCCGAGTACAACGGGTTGATGGCAGCCCCCGGGATGCCGAACGCGGTATCTACACCTTCACGGCGCATGACCAGAACGGCTGCATCGATTGCTCTCATTTTGCTCATGGTTTGTGCCTCATCGATTTTGTAATTGTATACAACTTGCTTTGTGCCAGAGTGTATTCACGGCTGGCCGCTTAGGTCAACGGGTTTTCGTCGGCGGAGTTAGCTTTTGTCCGAGCGCCCATGAAAACGGAGGTTTGCGCCATCGCATACGATCGTTTCAAAATATTGTATACAAAAATACATTTCGTTGTGTTCTATTTGCTCTATCGGTTTTCAACTGCCCTCAGGGCTTCTCACAACAAGAAGAGGACCTTTCCATGAACGCTTTGAACCTGAAAGTCGCGGTCAGCCTGGTGAATGCCGCGCTGGCGGCGGGCCGCAAGATCAATGCCGCGCCACTGACCGTGGCGGTGCTGGATGCCGGCGGCCATTTGCTGGCGCTACAGCGCGAGGATGGCGCCAGCCTGATTCGGCCGGAGGTGGCTACCGGCAAGGCCTGGGGGGCGATTGCCCTGGGCAAGGGCTCGCGCCTGTTGGCGCTGGACGCACAACAGCGGCCGGCATTTTTTGCCGCGCTGAACGGGTTGGGCGAGCGGCCGGTGGTACCGGCGCCGGGTGGCGTGCTGATTCGTGATCAGGACGGCAAGGTGCTGGGTGCTGTCGGGATCAGCGGGGATACGTCGGATATCGACGAGCAGTGCGCGATCAGTGCGATCGAGGAGGTGGGGTTGCGGGCGGATGCGGGTGTAGCAGCCTGAGTCTCTATTGCCTGTTCCGGCCCTATCGCCGGCAAGCCAGCTCCCACAGAGCCGTCACAGACCTTGAAATCTGTGGTGTACCCTGTGGGAGCCGGCTTGCCGGCGATGGGCTGCAAAGCAGCCCCACTGGCCCTGTCAGGCCACCTCAGGCTCACAACCCTTGAGCACCATGCGGATGATGGTCTCGGCTGCGGCGTCATAATCGCTGTCGGCGAGCTTGGCCTTGCCGGTTACCGCAGAGATCTGCCAGTCGAAATCGGCATAGGTCTGGGTCGCTGCCCAGATGCTGAACATCAGGTGATGCGCGTCCACATGGGCGATCTGCCCGCGGTCGATCCAGCGCTGGATGCACTCGATGTTATGCCGCGCCTGTTCGTTCAGCTGCGCCACCTGGTTCGGCGACAGGTGCGGGGCGCCGTGCATGATTTCGCTGGCGAACACCTTGGACGCATGCGGCAGGTCGCGGGAGATGCGGATCTTCGAGCGGATATACGCACTCAGCACTTCCTTCGGGTCACCGTCGGCATTGAACGGGGTCGACGCCTGCATGATCGGTGCGATGATGCTTTCCAGGACCTCGCGGTAGAGGTTGTCCTTGGATTTGAAGTAGTAATACACGTTCGGCTTGGGCAGGCCGGCCTTGGCTGCGATATCGCTGGTCTTGGTGGCGGCGAAGCCCTTGTCGGCGAATTCCTCGCTGGCCGCGCGCAGGATCAGTTCCTTGTTGCGCTCGCGAATGGTGCTCATGGTCAGGGATCTTCCTCGTGTCTGGCCACCTCTAAGAGGGATCGGGCATGGTAGCACCGGGCTCGACGGGCGCTCAAGGCAGCGGCTTTGGGCTAGACTCCGGCTCATTCATACATCTGGAAACATCTGAAATGGCAGGAAGCAGTCTACTGGTACTGATCGATGACATCGCCACACTACTGGACGACGTCTCGCTGATGACCAAAGTCGCGGCAAAAAAAACGGCGGGTGTGCTTGGCGATGACCTGGCGCTCAATGCCCAGCAGGTAACCGGGGTACGTGCCGATCGCGAGTTGCCTGTGGTGTGGGCGGTGGCCAAAGGGTCGCTGGTGAACAAGGCCATTCTGGTGCCGGCGGCGTTGCTGATCAGCGCGTTCATTCCGTGGGCGGTAACGCCGTTGTTGATGCTGGGCGGTGCCTACCTGTGCTTCGAAGGCTTCGAGAAGCTGGCGCACAAGTTCTTGCACAGCAAGGAAGAGGATGAGGCCCATCATGCGGCGCGCAAGGAGGCCGTGGCCGATGCCAGCGTTGACCTGGTGGCGTACGAAAAAGCCAAGATCAAGGGGGCCGTGCGCACCGATTTCATTCTGTCGGCAGAGATCATAGCCATTACCTTGGGCATCGTTGCCGACTCGCCGTTGTCCCAGCAGATTATTGTGCTGTCCGGGATCGCCGTTGTCATGACCATCGGTGTTTATGGCCTGGTGGGCGGTATCGTCAAGCTCGATGACCTGGGATTGTGGCTGACCCGGAAGGCATCACGCCTGGCCCGGGCGGTGGGTAACGGCATCCTTAGGGCCGCGCCGTACATGATGAAAAGCCTGTCGGTAATCGGCACTGCGGCCATGTTCCTGGTCGGTGGCGGGATCCTGGTGCACGGTATCGGGCCGCTGCATCACGCCGTCGAGGCGTTCAGCGAAGGGCGTGGCGGGGCGTTGACCGTGGCGCTGCTTAACGGCGGTGTCGGGGTTGTGGCCGGTGCCGTGGTGCTGGCGGTGGTGGGCATTGCGGGGAAATTGTGGCGGGCGGTTCGGCCGGCCAGTTGAGTTGCATGGCCGGGGCTTTGCCCCGGTTCGCGGGCAAGCCCGCTCCCACAGGTATAGCGTTTGCCCTGTGGGAGCGGGTTTACCCGCGAATGGGCCGCAAGGCGGCCCCTGTACTCAGGTCAGAAGTGAACCTTGACCAGGAAACTCATGGTGTTCTGATCAGTGGTGAAGGCATCGCTGTCCTTGATGCCGTACTTGTTCTTCCAGTAGTCGTACTCCACACCCACATACAGCTGCTTCTCGCCCAGGTGCAAGGCCTTGCCCAGGTCATACTTGATCTGCGGGTTGAAGTGCAGGTTGGCCTGGTAGGTGCCGCGGCGGTTCTCGTCGTTGTCCACCACCCAGTCCATGAAACCGTCGATCAGCACATCGGACGAACCGACCGGAATGGTGTAGGACCACACCGGGGTGATCTGCCACACGTTGTCGCCTGCGCGGCTGCCGTCGGTGGTGCGGTTGTAGAAGTTCAGCTGGAAGTAGTCGAAGCCAGGAATGTCCAGGTCGAAGCCAGGGCCGATCAGGTACGACTCGGTATCACCTTCACCGAACTCGTAGGTCATCGCCAGCAGTACGTCCTTGACCGGGCCGAACGCCAGCTTCTGGTCGAAGATCTTGCCAAACGACAGGCGCGGGCTGATTTCGCCGTAGTAGGTGTTCGGGCCATTGCCTGCATCTTTCTGGCCCTGGTAGAAAATCTTGTCGACAAAAATGAAGTTATCGCCGTACTTCCAGGCATCAGCGTGCTCGAAGGTCACGGTTTGCTGGATCGACGGGTTGACCTTGAAGTTCTTGCCCCACAGGTAGGTCAGGCTGTTGTTCTGCCATTGCAGCAGGTCGCCGCCGAAGGTGGTGCCACAGGCCAGCAGGCCGCCGGCGAGGATCAGGCTGTTGATGGTACGCATTGCGAGTGTCGCTCCCTTGATTGATCTATTGTCAGCGCTTGTTGTGGGCGCTTTTTTGTCTTTTGAGTCAGCTTTTTTCGATTGGCCACAGCTGTTTGGCAAGGGTTGAGCCAACTTTCCTGGGTTGGCAAAACTTTCCTGCTCGACTTCGTTCTGAACGGATGAAAAGGGTCTTTCAGGCTGGCAACACGTTGGCCAACCGCCCGAATTCATTGACTGAGCGGTCAGTAAACGCAGGCAGAATCCCTTCTGCCCTGATCGAGGGGGCGCGCAGATTACTGGCTTGCGCGCCTTGCCTCAAGTGCTCCGTCCTGGAGCAGTGTGGTACAAACTTGTGCGTTTGGTCAGTTTTTTAGAAGTGCACTTTGATCAGCGCACTGGTAACGCTCTGGTTGCTGTCGATGTTGCCCTGGCTGTCGATGCCGTACTTGTCTTTCCAGTAGCTGTACTCGATGCCTACGTACAGCTGCTTGGCGCCCAGGTTCAGGGCTTTGCCCAGGTCGTACTTGACCTGCGGGTTGAACTGCAGGTTGGCGTGGTAGGTGCCACGGCGGGTCTGGTCGTTGTCGACCACCCAGTCCATGTAACCGTCGATCAGAATGTCGGATTTGCCCACCGGGATGGTGTACGAGAAGGCTGGGGTGATCTGCCAGACGTTGTCACCGGGGCGGCTACCTTCGGTGTTGCGCAAGTAGAAATTGAGGGTGAAGTAGTTGAAACCGGGGATGTCCAGGTCGAAGCCAGGGCCGATCAGGTAGGCCTCGTTATCACCCTCGCCACGCTCATAGGTCATGGCCAGCAGCACATCCTTGATCGGGCCGAACGCCAGCTTCTGGTCGAAGATCTTGCCGAACGACAGGCGCGGGCTGAACTCACCGTAGTAGCTGGTCACGCCTTTGCCCGGGTCGGGCTTGCCGTTGTAGAAGACCTTGTCGACGAACATGAAGGTATCGCCGTACTTCCATTTGTTGGCGTGCTCGAAGGTCACAGTCTGCTGGATGCGTGGGTTGACCTTGAAGTCCTTGCCGTAGAGGTAGGTCAGGCTTTCGCCATGCCACTGCAGCCATTCGCCTGCGTGGGCGGGAAGGGTGGCCAGCAGGCTGCTGCCCAGCAAGAGGGACGAGGTGATGCGTTTCATGTTGTGGTTCCCGGACTTATTGTTTTTTTTGGGTTTTTTTGGCGCGCAGGCGCCCCGGGCGGCCCATTCCGGCGGGCCGACGGTGTAGCGTTTACGGCAGATTCGAGGCGGGGCGGCAGTGCGCCGCCCCCCTTTGCTCAGTGCTGGTGACAGACGTCGTTGTGCGCCGCGCGGTCGGCACCACCGAGAATGTTGAACAGCACGTTCAACACCAGGGCACTGACCGTGGCCATGGCGATGCCACTGTGGGTGATGGGTTCCATCCACTGGGGCATCTGCGCGAAGAACTCCGGACGCACCACGGGGATCAACCCGAAGCCGACGCTTACCGCAACCAGCAGCTGGTTGCGACGGTCGCCGATGTCCGCTTCCTGGAGAATCTTGATCCCGGTGGCGGTGACCATGCCGAACATGGCGATGGACGCGCCGCCCAGTACCGCAGGCGGGATCGAGGCAATCAGGAAGGCCGCCTTGGGCAGCAGGCTGAGCAGGATCAGCAGCGCGCCGGCCACGATGGTGACATAGCGGCAGCGCACCCCGGTCATCTGCACCAGGCCGATGTTCTGGGCGAACGAGGAGTGGGTGAACGTGTTGAAGAAGCCGGCGATGAACGACGCGCCGGCGTCGCACAGCAGGCCGCGACGCAGCATCCCAGGGGTAACTTCACGATCGGTCACCTTGCCCAGGGCCAGGAACATGCCGGTGGACTCGACGAAGATGATCACCACCACCAGGCACATGGACAGGATCGGTGCCAGGCTGAAGGTCGGCATGCCGAAGTGCAGCGGGGTTACCACTTGCAGCCATGGTGCGTCGTTCAGGCCCGACAGGTCGACCATGCCGATGGAGCCGGCCAGGATGTAGCCCAGGCCCATGCCCACCAATACCGACACGTTGACCCAGAAACCGCGCATGAAACGGTTGATCAGCAGGATTACCGCCAGCACCAGGCCGGCCACCAGCAGGTAGATCGGTGAGCCGAAGGTATCTGCCTGTTGGCCGCCACCAGCCCAGTTGACTGCCACCGGGAACAGCGACAGGCCGATCGAGGTGATCACCGTGCCGGTGACCAGTGGCGGGAAGAAGCGTACGACCTTGGACATGAACGGCGCGATCAGCATGCCGAAGAAGCCGGCGGCGATGGTCGCGCCGAAAATCCCCTGCAAGCCCACGCCGGGCATGCCGGCCATGGCCACCATGCTGCCGACGGCAGCGAAACTGGCACCCATCATCACCGGCATGCGGATGCCCACCGGGCCGATACCGAAGGACTGGATGATGGTGGCGACGCCAGCGACCAGCAGGTCGGCGTTGATCAGGAAAGCGACTTCTTCACGGGACAGCCCGGCGGCCTGGCCAATGATCAACGGCACGGCGATCGCGCCGCCGTACATCAGCAGAACGTGTTGCAGGCCAACCAGGATCAGTTGGAACAGGGGCAAGGGCTCGCGCGGCGGCGCAACGGGGATGTACGCCTTGCGTGACTCGGACATGCAGCACCTCGAGTTTTGTTTTTATTCTCGGATCCAAGCGCCGGCTTCAGCGGCAGGCCCGGTGGAGGCAGCCTGGGGTTCCCGCTAGAGCTCGAACGCTCGATGCTTGCTTGTTGCGTAATACATGAAACCTGAGGCTGGCTTTGCCGGCCTCTTCGCGGGCACGCCCGCTCCCACAGGGGGAGGTGATCCCCCTTGGGAACGGGTTGCCTGGCGAGGTGCTATCAGTTGACCGGGGCGCCTTTGGCGATCCAGTCACCGACCAGCTTGCGCTCTTCGGTGGTCATCTGGGTGATGTTGCCCAGCGGCATGATCTGGCTGGCGACCGCTTGCGCCTGGATGCGCGCTGCCTGGGCCTGGATCTGCTGCGGGGTGTCGAACATCACGCCGGCAGGGGCGGCGCTGAACAGTGGGCTGGTCGGCTTGGACGAGTGGCACACGGTGCAGCGTTCCTGGATGACGTTGTGGATCTTGTCGAAGCTTTCGCCGCCAGCCTGGGCCGTGGCCTGGGCAGGGGCTTGAGCAGGTGCGGCAGGCGCTGCGGCAGCCTTGGTGGCGTCCTCGGCGCGTTGCTCGGCAGCGGTCTTGCCGCCTACCGCGGTCGCGGGCAGTGGCTGGTACTCGATCTTCGCCGCGGCTTGCTCAGGGCTGACGGCCATCGGTTTCGGACCGGTGACGTAGGCCAGGCAGATCATCGCCAGGGCGCCGACCGGCAGGGTCCAGGCGTACTTGTTGCTGTCGTGGCGGGTGTTGAAGTAGTGACGGATCAGGACCGCGGCTACTGCGATACCGGCCAGGATCAGCCAGTTGTACTGGCTACCGTAGGTGCTCGGGAAGTGGTTGCTGATCATGATGAACAGCACCGGCAGGGTGAAGTAGTTGTTGTGGCGCGAGCGCAGCAGGCCCTTGGCCGGCAGTACCGGGTCGGGCGTCTGGTTGTTCTCGATCGCTGCCACCAGCTGGCGCTGGGCTGGCATGATGATGCGGAACACGTTGCCGACCATGATGGTGCCGATGATCGCGCCGGTGTGCAGGTAAGCACCACGGCCGCTGAACACCAGGCTGAAGCCCCAGCAGGCGGCGATGATCAGCACGAACAGTACGGCACCGAGCAGCGCTGGCTTCTTGCCCAGCGGCGAGTCGCACAGGAAGTCGTAGATGAACCAGCCGGCGATCAGCGAGCCGATACCGATGGCCACGCCTTCGGCACCGCTGAGGGTGCTGCCAGGGGCCAGCAGGTAAAGGGCCGGGTTCCAGTAGAACACCACGCACAGCAGGGCGATACCGGACATCCAGGTGAAGTAGGCTTCCCATTTGAACCAGTGCAGGTTCTCGGGCATTTTCGGAGGGGCGAGCTTGTATTTTTCAAGGTGGTAGATACCACCGCCGTGAATTGCCCAGAGATCACCCGACAACCCATCGCGCGGGTTGCTTCGGTTCAGGTGGTTCTCCAGCCAGACGAAGTAGAACGATGCACCGATCCAGGCGACGCCGGTGATCATGTGAACCCAGCGAATGCTCAGGTTCAGCCATTCGTGAAGGTGTGCTTCCACAGTATGTACCTCTTGCCGGTCACCCGCTCGGGCAACGCCCTTGAATGACCGACCTTTTCTTATTGGTGGGGATTGAGGACCAGCATCTGTTCCTCGGTGAAGTAATGCTCGTCGCAGTTGTTGCCGGAACCACTGCGATCAACCACCAGGAAGTCATCCCGCTTTTCGATCGTCAGCACCGGGTGGTGCCAGACGCCGCGATGGTAATTAACGCCCTGCCTGCCGTTACTGCGGAAGGCGCGGACCAAGCCTGATACAGGTGCATCGCCAACTGGCGCGACCACGATCAGAAAGGGGTTGCCGAGCAGCGGGATGAAAGCCTGGCTGCCCAGCGGATGGCGTTCCAGCATGCGCACGGTCAGCGGCATGTCCAGCGCGTCGGCGCGGAAGATGCTGATGATCGCCTTGTCTTCAGGCTCGGCGGTTTCGACCGTGGCGAGCTTGTGAAAGCGCATGGTCGAGCCGTTGTTGATCATGAAGTGGTCGCTGCCGTCGGTTTCGATCACGTCTCCGAAAGGGGCGAAGGCTTCTTTGGTCAGGGGCTCGATCATCAGGGTGCGCATGCGGATATCTCTTCTATTGTTCGTTTTTCTGAATAAGGTTCGGCTGTTGCTTACAACTGCAGCAGGCGGAACAGGGCGATCAGGTTGATCTGCGCCAGGGCTTCCTTGAATTCGGCATCGGCATCGTTGTGGATGCGTTTTTCGAACGAGGCGAGGATCTGGTGCCGGTTGCTGCCTTTAACCGCCATGATGAACGGGAACTGGAACTTGGCCTTGTAGGCGTCGTTCAGCTCGGTGAAACGGGCGAACTCTTCGGCGGTGCACTGATGGATACCGGCGCCGGCCTGCTCGTTGGTGCTCGATTCGGTCAGCTCGCCCTGGATGGCGGCCTTGCCGGCCAGGTCCGGGTGAGCGTTGATCAGCGCAAGCTGGTCGGCGTGGTTGGCGCTGAGCAGGATGTCGCTCATGCGCTGGTGCAGCGCCTCGATCTCGTCCAGCTCACCCAGCTGGCCCAGGTCGTAGGCTTTTTCGGCAACCCACGGCGAGTGCTCGTAGATGTCGGCGAAGGCCTTGACGAAGGCGTCGCGGTCCAGGGTGGATGGCTTGAGGGTGTTGAAGGCGGTCATCAGGCGTTCTCTTTCTTGTACGGGTGGGTGGCGTGCCAGTGGCGGGCGATGTCCACGCGACGGGCGAACCAGACCTGGTCATGGCTTTTTGCGTAATCGACGAAGCGCTTCAGTGCGGCCAGGCGTGCCGGGCGGCCGACCAGGCGGCAGTGCAGGCCGATGGAGAGCATCTTCGGTGCTTCGGCGCCTTCGGCGTACAGCACGTCGAAGGCGTCTTTCAGGTACTGGAAGAACTGCTCGCCGCAGTTGAAACCCTGTACCTGGGTGAAGCGCATGTCGTTGGTGTCAAGGGTGTACGGGATTACCAGGTGCGGCTTGCCGGTGGGGTTGTTCGGCTCCCAGTAGGGCAGGTCGTCGTCATAGGTGTCGCTGTCGTACAGGAAGCCGCCTTCCTCCATCACCAGGCGGCGGGTGTTCGGGCCGGTGCGGCCGGTGTACCAGCCCAGCGGGCGCTCGCCGGTGATTTCGGTGAGGATGCGGATGGCTTCGAGCATGTGCTCGCGCTCCTGGGCCTCGTCCATGTACTGGTAGTCGATCCAGCGGTAGCCGTGGCTGCAGATTTCATGGCCGGCCTCGGCCATGGCACGGATCACGTCGGGGTGACGCTGGGCCGCCATGGCCACGGCAAAGATGGTCAGCGGCACGCCGCTGTCCTTGAACAGCTTCAGCAGGCGCCACACGCCTGCGCGGCTGCCGTATTCGTAAAGCGATTCCATGCTCATGTTGCGCACGCCCTGCAGTGGCTGGGCGGCGACCATTTCCGAGAGAAACGCTTCGGACTCCTTGTCACCGTGCAGGATGTTGCGTTCGCCACCTTCCTCGTAGTTGAGGACGAAAGACAGCGCGATGCGAGCGTTGCCCGGCCATTGCGGGTGAGGAGGGTTGTTGCCGTAACCGATCAGGTCGCGAGGGTAGTCAGCGCTCACTGCAGTCTTCCTTCTTGTGCGTTTGTGCGGGGGTGGGCGGGGCCGCGTCGGGATGTCGCACCACCGGATGGGCTGATTGTATACAACTTCTGAAATCTTTTGTAAGCCTGTTTTTCCGCATTTCTTCCCTTTTGTCGCTTCGTAGCGACCAGAAAAAACAGTGCAAGAAACCTGCCTGATTGGTCAGTAAATGACATTGGGGTCGGCCAGGTACCTGCATTTGCGACCGATGGGTCGTTTATGAGCATGAATCCTGGGGCAGGGCAGAAGGGCTCAAAAAATTGTGTACAATTTGGCGATGGAATGTCTTAATGGTGCCATTCCCGCACATCACAGGCCATTTGCCGTGATGATGGCCGTGTATTTTTTGCCCACAGATTGAACAAGAGGCGACAAGCAATGGGACGTTTGACCACACACGTACTGGATGCCGCGCATGGCTGCCCGGGCAGCTCGATCAAGGTCGAGCTGTACCGCGTCGAAGGCCAGCAGCTGGAGCTGGTGAACACTGCCCTGACCAACAGCGATGGCCGCGTCGATGCCCCGCTGCTGCAGGGTGACGATTACCGTACCGGCGTCTACCAGCTGCAGTTCAGCGCTGGCGACTACTACCGCGCTCGCGGTGTACAGCTGCCGGCCCAGGCGTTCCTGGATGTTGTCGTGCTGCGCTTTGGTATCGATGAGCAGCAAGAGCACTACCACGTGCCGCTGCTGATCTCGCCGTACAGCTATTCGACCTATCGTGGAAGCTAGTTGGTCGCTAGAAGAATCTTCGTAGGTCCTTTGGCCCGCTCTCACACTGGCGGGCTTTTTTTCGTCTGGTGTTTTTGTAATGCCTGCACCGGCCTCTTCGCGGGCTTGCCCGCTCCCACAGGTACGGCGCCGACTTTGAAGGCTGTGGTGATCCTGTGGGAGCGGGCAAGCCCGCGAAGAGGCCGATGCAAGCTGTAGAAATAAAGAAAGGGCGCCGAGGCGCCCTTTGTTGGAACTGTGGGTTCAGAGGAACACGAACTTGGCAATGAAGATCGCGCACAGCACCCACAGGCTGGCAGAGATTTCCTTGTACTTGCCGGTACCCGCCTTCAGCGCTACATAGCTGATGAAGCCCAGGGCAATACCGTCGGCGACCGAGAAGGTCAGCGGCATCATGATCACGGTAACGATCGCGGGGATGCTGTCGGTGGCTTCATCCCAATGGATATGCGCCATGCTGCCCATCATCAGCATTGCCACGTAGATCAGTGCGCCAGCGGTTGCGTAGGCCGGAATCATCCCGGCCAGCGGGGCGAAGAACATTGCCGCGATGAACAACAGGCCGACGACCACCGCCGTCAGCCCAGTACGACCACCAGCGGCCACACCGGCAGCACTTTCCACATAGCTGGTCACCGGTGGTACGCCAACCACCGCGCCGAACACGCTCGAAGCACTGTCAGCCTTCAAAGCCCGCGACAAGTTCTCGATGCGCCCGTCCGGCGCCACCAGGTTGGCCCGCTGCGCAACGCCCATCAGCGTGCCGGCGGTGTCGAACATGTGCACGAACAGGAAGGCCAGCACCACGCTGATCATGCTGACGTTGAACACGCCGGCAACGTCCATGGCCATCCAGGTCGGTGCCAGGCTCGGCGGCATCGACATCACCCCGCCGAACTTGACCAGGCCCAGGCCCCAGCCCGCCAGCGTGACACCGATGATGCTGATCAGGATCGCGCCAAACACACGTTTGTAGCTGAGGATGGCGATCAACAGGAAGCACAGCGCCGCCAGCAGCGGCCCAGGTTCATGCAGTGAACCCAGCTTGATCAGCGTGGCCGGGCTGTCGACGATGATGCCTGCCGTTTTCAGGCCGATCAGCCCGAGAAACAATCCGACGCCGGCCCCCATGGCATGGCGCAGGCTGACCGGGATGCTGTTGAGCAACCATTCGCGCACTTTCGACAAGGTCAGGAACATGAACAGCACACCCGAGACGAATACCGCCCCCAGCGCGGTTTCCCAGTTGTAGCCCATGGTGCCGACCACGGTGTAGGTGAAGAAGGCGTTAAGCCCCATGCCTGGTGCCAGGCCCACCGGCCAGTTGGCGTACAGGCCCATCAGCAGGCAGCCCAGCGCGGCGGCGATGCAGGTGGCGACAAAGGCGGCACCGTGGTCAATGCCGGCGTCGGCCATGATGTTGGGGTTGACGAAGATGATGTAGGCCATGGTGATGAAGGTGGTCACCCCGGCGATCATTTCGGTTTTGACAGTGCTGCCGTGTTGCTTGAGTTTGAAAATCCGCTCCAGCCAGCTCGTTTCGAGCGGTGGGGCAAGATCCAGCGTAGGGGCGTCGGATTTGCGGCTTTCCACAGCGAGTACTCCTCAAGTCTTTCTTGTTGTTCTGGAGCCATGGGCCTGCGCAATGCACTTGGCGGCTCCGCGAGGGAAGGCAGACGTCTGACCGGTTTGTTGACTTGCGGGTCAAGAAGTTGCTCGGTGGATTATGCTTTTGTGTACAAAGAATGCAAATAATGTTTTATCTTTTGTGCGCGCAATGTGCCGTACAACGGCTATATAGGTAAAAGGCCACCTGCAGAAACGGCTCAGCCTGTGTACAATGGCGCCATACTTTCCTTCGTGCCTCGAGAGCCCATGAACGAACAGCTGCAACCTCTGAAGAAACCTGCGCGTGCCGGCAAGGCTGGCCGCAGTGGTACCCAGGACGACATCGTCTACGCGCATATTTTCGAGGCGATCCTCGAGCAGCGTCTGGCACCGGGCACCAAGTTGAGCGAGGAAGCGCTGGGCGAGATCTTCGGCGTCAGCCGCACCATCATCCGTCGCGCCTTGTCGCGCCTGGCCCACGAAAGCGTGGTGCTGTTGCGGCCTAACCGTGGCGCGGTGGTGGCCAGCCCGACGGTGGAAGAAGCCCGCCAGGTGTTCTTCTCCCGGCGCATGGTCGAACGTGCCATTACCGAACTGGCCGTGCAGCACGCCACCCTCGAGCAGCTCAACGAGCTGCGGCAGATGGTGCGTGAGGAGCGCGACAGCTTCTCCCGTGGCGACCGCGGTGCCGGCATCCGCCTTTCCGGCGAATTCCACCTCAAGCTGGCCGAGGCTGCCGGTAATGCGCCGCTGGTCAGCTTCCAGCGCAGCCTGGTATCACAGACTTCGCTGATCATTGCCCAGTACGAAAGTGGCAACCGTTCGCATTGCTCCTATGACGAACACATGCAGCTGATCGATGCCATCGAGGCGCGCGATGCCGAGCAGGCAGTGAGCCTGATGATGCACCACATGGACCACATCGACAGCAAGCTGAACCTGGACGAGGAGAGCGCCTCGGACGATCTGCATGCTGTGTTTTCGCATTTGCTGAAAAAGCCCAAGGTTTCCGCCAAGGGTTGATCGTTTGCCTGGGTGATTGAAGCTCCCGCACCGACCCCAAGCCTTGCGCCATCCCTGTGGGAGCGGCTTCAGCCGCGAACACCGGCAACGCCGGTGCCATGAACAGTGCTGGAATCTTCGCGGGTGAACCCGCTCCCACAGGGATCATCACAGCCCTCAAGGAAGATGCAATTATCTGTGGGAGCGGGCGAGCCCGCGAACACCGGCAGAGCCGGTGCCATCCACCGCGCCGCTTGCTTCGCGGGCACGCCCGCTCCCACAAGGATTGCGAAACGGCTTCGTGAGTGGCCATTGACCAAAGGTCTGCTAAATTCTTGTGAGCAAACCTTCATCAAGTAGTTGGGCTTGCGCATTCGTTGCGTTCAACTTCTTGAGGAATGGACTCATGAGCATGTCCCTCGGTAAACGCATGGGAGCCGAACTGGTCGGCACCTTCTGGCTGGTGTTGGGCGGCTGTGGCAGTGCGGTACTCGCTGCCAGTTCTCCCGTCGGCATCGGTGTACTCGGTGTCGCTTTCGCTTTCGGCCTCACCGTGCTGACCATGGCCTTCGCCATCGGCCATATCTCCGGCTGTCACCTCAACCCTGCCGTGTCGTTCGGGCTGGTGGTGGGCGGGCGCTTCCCGGCCAAAGAGCTGTTGCCCTACGTGATCGCCCAGGTGATCGGCGCCATCCTGGCGGCAGGTGTGATCTACCTCATCGCCAGTGGCAAGGCAGGTTTCGAACTGGCTGCGGGATTGGCTTCGAACGGCTACGCCGACCATTCGCCCGGCGGCTACACGCTCGGGGCGGGCTTTGTCAGTGAGGTGGTGATGACGGCAATGTTCCTGGTCGTGATCATGGGCGCTACCGACGCTCGTGCGCCGGCGGGTTTTGCGCCGATCGCCATCGGTTTGGCCCTGACACTGATCCATCTGATCTCGATCCCGGTCACCAATACCTCGGTCAACCCCGCGCGTAGCACGGGGCCGGCCTTGTTCGTCGGTGGCTGGGCCCTGCAACAGCTGTGGCTGTTCTGGGTGGCGCCGCTGATCGGTGCTGCAATCGGCGGCGCGCTGTACCGGGGCCTGGCGAAAGAACCTTAACGCTGGTGCACGCAACGCCCGGCAGCGAAGGTTTCACGCACAGTGCGATCGTCGCCGAGGGTGGTGAGCACGAACAGGGTTTCCTCGATACTGTTGGACTGCTGGATGCGGTAGTCCAGCAGTGGCGTGGCCTTGTAGTCCAGCACCACGAAGTCGGCATCGTTACCGGGGCGCAGGCTGCCGATGCGGTCGTCCAGGCGCAGCGCGCGGGCGCCGCCGAGGGTGGCCAGGTACAGTGACTTGTACGGGTGCAGGCGTGCGCCCTGCAGCTGCATCACCTTGTACGCTTCGTTCAGGGTGTTTAGCAGCGAGAAACTGGTGCCGGCGCCCACGTCGGTGCCCAGGCCCACGTTGACCTTGAAGCGCTCGGCCTGGGGCAGGTTGAACAGGCCGCTGCCGAGGAACAGGTTGGAGGTGGGGCAGAAGGCCACGGCCGAGCCGGTTTCGGCCAGGCGCTGGCATTCGTCATCGCACAAGTGCACGCCATGGGCGAATACCGAGCGCTCGCCCAGCAGCTCGAAATGGTCGTATACGTCGAGGTAGCCCTTCTGCTCGGGGAACAGCGACTTGACCCAATCGATTTCCTTGAGGTTTTCCGACAGGTGCGTGTGCATGTACACGCCCGGGTGTTCCTTGAGCAGTTGGCCCGCCAGTGCCAGCTGTTCAGGTGTACTGGTCGGGGCGAACCGTGGGGTGACTGCATAGTGCAGGCGGCCCTTGCCGTGCCAGCGCTCGATCAGCGCCTTGCTTTCGGCGTAGCCGGACTCGGCGGTATCGGTCAGGTAGTCCGGGGCGTTACGGTCCATCATTACCTTGCCGG
The DNA here is from genome assembly GCF_002113165.1 of Pseudomonas sp. B19(2017). Classification (NCBI taxonomy): domain Bacteria; kingdom Pseudomonadati; phylum Pseudomonadota; class Gammaproteobacteria; order Pseudomonadales; family Pseudomonadaceae; genus Pseudomonas; species Pseudomonas sp. B19(2017). The sequence continues at coordinate 174,668 of NZ_NEJR01000009.1, read as the reverse complement.
CGATCAGGCGCAGGTCCAGGCGCTCGGCCTCTTCGAACAGGGCATTGACCGATTCCGGGTGTACGCTGCCGAACACCAGGGCGGTGGTGGTGCCGTTGCGCAGCAGCTCCTTGAGGAAGATCTTCGCCACCTGGTCGGCGTGATCCTTGTCCGCGAACTGTTTTTCGCAGGGGAAGGTGTAGGTGTTCAGCCAGTCCAGCAGCTGTTCGCCGTAGGAGCCGATCATGCCGGTCTGCGGGAAGTGGATGTGGGTGTCGATGAAACCCGGGGTGATCAGCGCGTCCTGGTAGTGCTCGACCGGGATATCGGCGTCCAGGGTCGGCAACAGTTCGGCGGCGTGGCCAATAGCGCGGATGCGGCCATCGTCGACCACCAGCAGGCCGTCCTCGAAGTATTCATGGGAAGCCTCCAGGCCCACCTCGGCCGGGTCGGCGATGCTGTGCAGGATGGCGGCACGGTAGGCTTTGCGGGTAACGGTCATAACACACTCGTCAAATGGCTTGGCTGCGCCGGGAGGGCGGCAGCAACTGGGCGATGGGGCCGGCATTGGCGGCAGCGTCGTGCTGGCCGAAGCAGGCGTTGTAGGTGGCAATGATTTCGCCGGCGATGGATACCGCAATCTCGATCGGCAGCTTGCCCTTGACCTCGGGCAGGCCCATCGGGCAGCGCATGCGCGCCAGCACGGCATCGTCGTAGCCGCGTTCGCGCAGGCGGTGCTCGAACTTGACCCGTTTGGTCTTCGAGCCGATCAGGCCGAACCAGGTGAAGTCGTTGCGCTTGAGAATGGCGGCGGTCAGTTCCAGGTCGAGCTGGTGGTTGTGGGTCATGACGATGCAGTAGCTGCCGGGTGGCAGGTCCGCGACTTCGTCGACCGGTTCTTCACTGACGACCTTGCTCACCCCGTTGGGGATGAGTTCGGGGAATTCCTGCTCACGCGAGTCTATCCAGCGCACCTTGCAGGGCAGCGCGGCGAGCAAGGGTACCAGAGCACGGCCGACATGGCCCGCGCCGAACACGGCGATCTCTGCCTGCACGGCGGCCATGGGCTCGAACAGCAGCACGGTGGCCCCGCCGCAGCACTGGCCCAGGCTGGCGCCGAGGCTGAAGCGCTCCAGGTGCGGGGTGGTGCGGTGTTCTTCGAGCATCTGCCGGGCGATGTGCAGGGCCTTGTATTCCAGGTGGCCGCCGCCGATGGTGTCGAACAGGCCGCTGGCGCTGACGACCATTTTCGAGCCGGCATTGCGCGGGGTCGAGCCGCGCTCCTCGATGATGGTAACCAGCACGCAGGCTTCACCGCGGGACTGGTGGTCGGCGAGGGCGTTGATCCATTGGTGCATGATGCAACCTCTCTATAGTTGCGTCGCGATCCCTGTGGGAGCGGGTTCACCCGCGAATCCGGCGGTGAAACCACTATCGCATTCGCGGGTAAACCCGCTCCCACAGGGCCCTGCATTGTCAGTGAGACACGGTTTCCAGTTCCTGTTCGGCAGGTTGCGCGGCAGCTACCGCCTTACGCATCTGCTCGCAACCCCACAACACCCGCTCCGGCGTCGCCGGCGCGTCCACCTGCGGCTGCACACGGTAGTCAGCGATACTGGCCACGGCGTCCTTGATCGCGCACCAGGCGGCGATGCCGAGCATGAAAGGCGGCTCGCCCACGGCCTTGGAATGGAACACGGTGTCTTCCGGGTTCTTGCGGTTTTCCACCAGCTTTACCCGCAAATCCAGCGGCATGTCGGCCACTGCCGGGATCTTGTAGCTGGCCGGGCCGTTGGTCATCAGCTTGCCCTTGGCGTTCCACACCAGCTCTTCGGTGGTCAGCCAGCCCATGCCCTGGATGAAGCCGCCTTCGACCTGGCCGATGTCGATGGCCGGGTTCAGCGAATCACCCACATCGTGCAGGATGTCGGCGCGCAGCATCTTGTATTCGCCGGTCAGGGTGTCGACCACCACTTCCACGCAGGCAGCACCGAAGGCGAAGTAATAGAACGGCCTGCCGCGCGCCTGGCTGCGGTCGTAGTAGATCTTCGGCGTGCGGTAGAAGCCGGTGCTGGACAGTGACACCTGGGCGAAGTAGGCCTGCTGCACCAGCTGCTCGAAGCTGACGATCTGGTCGCGCACGCGCACATGGCCGTTGCGGAACTCGACGTCTTCCTCGGTCACCTGGTAGTGCCGCGCGGCGAACTCGGTCAGGCGCTTCTTGAGGATTTCCGCCGCATTCTGTGCCGCCTTGCCGTTCAGGTCGGCACCGCTGGAGGCGGCGGTCGGCGAGGTGTTGGGCACCTTGTCGGTATTGGTGGCGGTGATCTGGATGCGGCTGAAGTCGACCTGGAAGATCTGCGCCACCACCTGCGCCACCTTGGTGTTCAGGCCCTGGCCCATTTCGGTGCCGCCGTGGTTCAGGTGAATGCTGCCGTCGGTATAGATATGGATCAGCGCACCGGCCTGGTTGAGGAAGGTGGCGGTAAACGAAATGCCGAACTTGACCGGCGTCAGCGCCAGGCCTTTCTTCAGGACCGGGCTGTTGGCGTTGAAGCGGCGGATCGATTCGCGGCGCTCGGCGTAGTCACTGCTGGCCTCCAGTTCGGCGGTCATCTCTTCGAGCATGTTGTGCTCGACGGTCTGGTAGTAGTGGGTGACGTTGCGCTCGGTCTTGCCGTAATAGTTGGCCTTGCGTACCGCCAGCGGATCACGGCCGAGGTGGCGGGCGATGTGGTCCATCACCTGCTCGATGGCGACCATCCCCTGTGGCCCGCCGAAGCCACGGTAGGCGGTGTTGGAGGCCGTGTTGGTCTTGCAGCGGTGGCCGTGCACGGTGGCATCGCCCAGGTAGTAGGCGTTGTCGGAGTGGAACATGGCGCGGTCGACGATCGAGCCGGACAGGTCGGGGGAATAGCCGCAGTTGCCGGCCAGGTCGAAGTTGATGCCGTGCAGGCGCCCGTCATCGTCGAAGCCCACGTCGTACTCGACATAGAACGGGTGGCGCTTGCCGGTCATGGTCATGTCTTCGACCCGCGGCAGGCGCATCTTGGTCGGCTGGCCGGTCAGGCGCGCTACTACCGCGCACAGGCACGCCGGGCTGGCGGCCTGGGTTTCCTTGCCGCCAAAGCCGCCGCCCATGCGGCGCATGTCCAGCACCACCTTGTTCATGGGTACATCAAGGACTTCAGCGACCAGCTTCTGCACTTCGGTAGGGTTTTGCGTGGAGCAGTAGACGATCATGCCGCCGTCTTCGGTGGGCATCACCGAGGAAATCTGCGTTTCCAGGTAGAAGTGCTCCTGGCCACCGATGTGCAGGGTGCCCTGGATGCGGTGCGGGGCACTGGCCAGGGCTGCAGCGGAATCGCCACGCTGGTGGGTGTGGCTGTCGAGTACGAAGTGCTTCTTGCGGAACGCCTCTACCACATCCAGCACAGGCTCCAGGTCTTCATACTCGACGATGGCGGCCATGGCCGCACGGCGTGCGGTGTCGAGGTCGCGGGCGGCCACGGCGAGCACCGGCTGGCCGAAGAACTCAACCTTGTCGATGGCCAGCAGCGGGTCGCCGGCCACCACCGGGCCGATGTCCTTGAGGCCAGGGATGTCTTCGTGGGTGATGGCGATGCGCACACCCTCGAAGGCATAGCACGGCGTGGTGTCGATGCGCAGGATGCGCGCATGGGCGCGGTCAGCGGTGCGGGCATAGACGTGCAGCTGGTTGGGGAATTCCAGGCGGTCATCGATATATATGGCCTCACCGGACACATGCTTGTCAGCACTGTCGTGCTTGACGCTGCGGCCGACCCCGGTGGTCAGGTCCTGGCTGAACAGTTCGGCCATCTCGGCCTGGCTCTTGGCTACGTGATGGTTAGACATAAGCGGTCACCCGGGTCTCGATGTGCGGCGTTTGCTGTTCGATGAAGTACTTGCGCAGCAGGTTCTGCGCGGTCAGCAGGCGGTATTCCTTGCTGGCGCGGAAGTCGCTGAGCGGGGTGAAGTCCTCGGCCAGGGCCTGGCAGGCCCGCTCGATGGCAGCCTGGTTCCACGGCTTGCCGCGCAGCGCTGCTTCGCAGGCACGGGCCCGCTTGGGGATCGCCGCCATGCCGCCGAAGGCGATGCGCACACCGCTGACCACGCCGTCTTCGATGCTGAGGTTGAAAGCACCGCATACGGCTGAAATGTCATCGTCCAGGCGCTTGGACACTTTATAGGCGCGGAACGCCCAGTCGCTGGTGGCGCGCGGCACAATGATCTTCTCGATGAACTCGCTGTCCTGGCGGGCAGTGATGCGGTAGTCGATGAAGTAGTCTTCCAGCGGCATCACCCGCTGGCGCTCGCCCTGGCGCAGGACGATCTGCGCATCCAGGGCAATCAGCAGGGGGGGCGAGTCGCCGATTGGCGAAGCGTTGCCGATATTGCCGCCGAGGGTGCCCTGGTTGCGGATCTGCAGCGAGGCGAAGCGGTGCAGCAGGGCGCCGAAGTCCGGGTATTCCTCGTTCAGTGCGCCGTAGCAATCGGTGAGCGGGGTGGCGGCGCCGATTTCCAGATGGCTGGCGGTTTTCTCGATGCGCTTGAGCTCGGCCACGTGGCCGACGTAGATCATCACCGGTAAGGTCTTGTGGAACTGCGTGACTTCCAGGGCCAGGTCGGTACCGCCGGCCAGCAGCCGCGCTTCGGGGTGCGAGCTGTACAGGTCGGCCAGGTCGGCCACGGTCAGCGGCACCAGGCAGCGCTTGTCGCCGCTGTTCAGTTCGCCGGTCTGGGTGGGTGCAATGGCCTTGAGGCGGCTTATGGTCTGCGCCTGCTGGGCATCGAACTGGTCGCGGCAGGGCTGGCGGCAGCTCTGCTCGGCGGCATCGAGGATCGGCCGGTAGCCGGTGCAACGGCACAGGTTGCCGGCCAGGGCTTCCTGGGCCTGGTGCAGATCAGGGCCGCTGCTGTTCTTCTGCAGGGCAAACAGCGACATGACGAAGCCTGGCGTGCAGAAGCCGCACTGTGAGCCATGGCAATCGGCCATGGCCTGTTGCACGCTGTGCAGCTGGCCCTGGTGCTTGAGCCCCTCGACGCTGATCAGTTGCTTGCCGTGCAGCGACGAAACGAAGGTCAGGCACGAGTTGAGGCTGCGGTAGCGCAGGCTGTCGTTGCCCTGGTCGTCCTGGGTCAGTTCGCCGACCACCACGGTGCACGCGCCGCAGTCACCGCTGGCGCAGCCCTCCTTGGTGCCAGGTTTGCCCAGGTGCTCACGCAGGTACTGCAGCACCGTCATGTTCGGGTCCAGGGCGTGCTCATTACGCAGCTCCTGGTTGACGAGAAACTGGATCACGGGGATGGCCTCGCAATGGTTTTATTGTTGTTGGGCGGACTCTAAGCAAGAGCTGTCCAGCAGGTCAATATTTTTCTGACTCAAAGGTCAAGAAATTGCTCATGTACAAGCCCGGCCGCGCACATTGCCCATATCCCAAGCATAGATCGCGCCGGGTGCCTGGTTGTCTTGCAGGTCAAATAAACCGCCAGGCCCCTCTGCGCGATTACCGGGCAAGTACGCTACAATCCGCCACTTGTGCCCAGTTCAATGATTTTGAAGGAAAACCATGACGTTCAAGGCCCCGGACAGCCTCTCCGAGCAGATTGCCGATTACCTGGCCGAACGCATCATCCGTGGCGAACTGGCGCCAGGCGAGCGTATCCAGGAGCAGAAGGTCACCCAGGCACTCAACGTCAGCCGTGGCTCGGTGCGCGAGGCGCTGCTGATCCTCGAGCGTCGCCACCTGGTGGCGATCCTGCCGCGCCGGGGTGCCCACGTGACCGAACTCGACGAGCGCAGTGTGCGCAGCCTGTGTGCCCTGATGAGCGAGTTCTACATCCTGCTGGGTAACGCGGTTGCGCAAAAATGGCGCACCGATGCCGACCTGCGCCCCTTCCTGGACATCCAGCAGCGCCTGCAGCGGGCCCATGACCAGCTGGACATCAAGGCTTTCGTCGCCGACAGCTTTGCGGTCATGCGGGCGGCGTATCCGTTCGCCGACAACCCGTTCCTGCAGGAAACCGTTGAAAACCTGCAGCCGGCCATGAGCCGCGCCTACTACCTGTCGCTGGACCAGCGCCAGGCCAGCATGATCGACTATCTGGACCTGTTCGCCCGCCTGCTCGACGCCGTGGTCGCCCGTGACCTGCCGCGCATTCGCGAGGTGCTCACCGCCTATGGCCAGCGCAGCTGCGAACTGGTGCTGGCGGCATTGGCCCGAGGCTGACCGATGCGCCTGAAGTGCATTCGCCTGGCCGGGTTCAAGTCGTTCGTCGACCCGACCACGGTCAACTTCCCCAGCAACATGGCGGCCGTGGTCGGCCCCAATGGCTGTGGCAAGTCCAACATCATCGACGCCGTACGCTGGGTGATGGGCGAAAGTTCGGCGAAGAACCTGCGCGGCGAGTCGATGACCGACGTCATCTTCAACGGCTCCAGCGGCCGCAAGCCGGTAAGCCAGGCCAGCATCGAACTGGTGTTCGACAACAGCGAAACCACGTTGGTCGGCGAATATGCTGCCTACGCCGAGATCTCGATCCGCCGCAAGGTCACCCGCGACGGGCAGAACAGCTACTACCTCAACGGTACCAAGTGCCGTCGGCGCGATATCACCGACATCTTCCTCGGCACCGGCCTGGGGCCGCGCAGCTACTCGATCATCGAACAGGGCATGATTTCCAAACTGATCGAGGCCAAGCCCGAGGAACTGCGCAACTTCATCGAGGAAGCCGCCGGCATTTCCAAGTACAAGGAACGCCGTCGTGAAACCGAGAGCCGCATTCGCCGAACCCAGGAAAACCTGGCGCGCCTGACCGACCTGCGCGAAGAGCTGGAGCGCCAGCTGGAGCGCCTGCATCGCCAGGCCCAGGCAGCCGAAAAGTACCGTGAATACAAGGCCCATGAACGCCAGTTGAAAGCGCGCCTGTCGGCGTTGCGCTGGCGTGATCTGGACGAACGGGTGCGCCAGCGCGAGGTGGTAATCGGCGAGCAGGATGTGTCTCATGAGGCGCTGGTGGCCGAGCAGCGCAATGCCGACGCCAGCATCGAACGCCTGCGCGACGGCCATCACGAGTTGTCCGAACGCTTCAACCAGGTGCAGGGCCGCTTCTACTCGGTGGCCGGTGATATCGCCCGGGTCGAGCAGAGCATCCAGCATGGCCAGCAGCGCCTGCGCCAGTTGCAGGATGACTTCAAGGAAGCCGAGCGCACGCGCCTGGAGACCGAATCGCACCTGGGCCACGACCGAACCCTGCTGGCTACCCTGGGTGAAGAGCTGGCCATGCTCGAACCCGAGCAGGAAATGACCCTGGCCGCTGCCGAAGAAGCTGCCGCCGCCCTTGAAGAGGCCGAGCTGGGCATGCATGGCTGGCAGGAACAGTGGGACAGCTTCAACAGCCGTTCCGCCGAGCCGCGCCGCCAGGCCGAAGTGCAGCAGGCGCGCCTGCAGCAGCTGGAAGCCAGCCTGGAGCGCCAGGCCGAGCGCCAGCGCAAGCTGGGCGAAGAGCGCGAGTTGCTAGGCAGCGACCCGCAGGATGCGGCCATGCTCGAACTGGCCGAGCAGCTGGCCAGCAGCGAAATGTCGCTGGAAGAGTTGCAGTTGTCTGAAGAGCAGGTGGTCCAGCGCCTGGAAAGCGCACGTGAGCAACTGCAACAGGCCACCCAGGCTCAACAGCAGGCGCAGGGCGACCTGCAACGCCTGGGCGGCCGCCTGGCCTCGCTCGAAGCCTTGCAGCAGGCCGCCCTGGAGCCGGGCGCAGGGGCTGCGGACTGGCTGCAGGGCCAAGGCCTGGAGCAACAGCCGCGCCTGGCTGAAGGGTTGCGGGTAGAGCCGGGCTGGGAGCTTGCGGTAGAAACCGTGCTCGGCGCTGATCTGCAGGCTGTGCTGGTGGACAACCTCGACAACCTCGATTTTGCTGGCCTGGAGCAGGGCGAGTTGCGCTTGCTGGTGGTCAGTGGTGGCGGCTCGTCGCTGCCCGGAAGCCTGCTGGAAAAGGTCGAAGGCCGTGTCGACCTGGCGCCGTGGCTGGGCCAGGTCAAGCCCGTGGAAAGCCTGGCCCAGGCGCTGGCACAGCGGGCGTCGCTCAACGACGGCCAGAGTCTGGTCAGCCGCGATGGCTACTGGGTTGGCCGCCACTTCCTGCGGGTGCGTCGTGGCGGCGAAGCCGAAGGCGGCATGCTGGCCCGTGGCCAGGAGATCGAGCGCCTGGGCCAGGAGCAACGGCAGCAGGAAGCGGCGCTGGAGCAGTTGGAGCAGCACCTGCAGGCCCTGCGCGAGCAGCAGCTGGACCTGGAAGAAGAGCGTGAACAGTTGCGCCGTCGTACTCAGGAAGAAAACCGCCTGCATGGCGAGTTGAAAGCCAGCCTGTCGGCCAGCCGTGCGCGTGCCGAGCAGGTCGAGCTGCGCCGCCGACGCCTGCAGGAGGAGCTGGCCGAACTGGAAGAGCAGCGTACCCTGGAGCACGAGCAACTGGGCGAAGCCCGCTTGCTGCTGCAGGAAGCCCTGGAACTTATGGCCCAGGACACCGAGCAGCGCGAGCAATTGATGGCCCGCCGCGACACCCTGCGCGAGAGCCTCGATCGCGTGCGCCAGGAGGCCCGCCAGCACAAGGACCACGCCCACCAGCTGGCTGTGCGCCTGGGCTCGCTGCGCGCCCAGCACGACTCCACTCGGCAGGCCCTCGAGCGCCTGGAACAGCAGGCCGCGCGCCTGACCGAGCGCCAGGAGCAACTGAGCCTGAACCTGGAAGAAGGCGAGGCCCCGCAGGAAGAACTGCGCCTGAAGCTGGAAGAGCTGCTGGAGCGGCGCATGAGCGTCGACGAGGAAATGCGCCAGGCCCGCCTGCACATGGACGAAGCCGACCGCGAACTGCGTGATGCCGAGAAACGCCGCACCCAGGCCGAGCAGCAGGCCCAGTTGCTGCGCGGCCAGCTGGAGCAACTGCGCCTGGAGTGCCAGGGCCTGGATGTGCGGCGCAAGACCTTGCAGGAACAGTTGCTGGCCGATGGCTATGACCTGCAAGGCGTGCTGGCCACTCTCGAGGCCGAGGCCAGCGAGCAGGGTACGGAACAGGAGCTGGAGCAGCTCGAGGCGCGTATCCAGCGCCTGGGGGCGATCAACCTGGCGGCCATCGAAGAGTACGAGCAGCAGTCCGAGCGCAAGCGCTACCTGGACGCCCAGGACGCCGACCTGGTCGAAGCCCTGGAGACCCTGGAAAACGTCATTCGCAAGATCGACAAGGAAACCCGCAACCGCTTCAAGGATACCTTTGATCAGATAAATGCCGGATTACAGGCACTTTTCCCAAAAGTTTTCGGTGGTGGCTGCGCTTATCTGGAACTGACGGGCGAAGATCTACTCGATACAGGGGTGACGATCATGGCGCGACCACCGGGCAAGAAGAACAGCACCATCCATCTGCTGTCCGGCGGCGAGAAGGCACTGACCGCATTGGCGCTGGTGTTTGCCATCTTCAAGTTGAACCCCGCACCGTTCTGCATGCTCGACGAGGTCGACGCGCCGCTGGACGATGCCAACGTCGGGCGTTATGCCCGTTTGGTCAAGGAAATGAGTGAAAGCGTGCAGTTCATCTACATCACCCATAACAAGATTGCCATGGAGATGGCGGATCAATTGATGGGGGTGACCATGCATGAACCGGGTTGTTCACGGCTGGTTGCCGTCGATGTGGAGGAGGCCATGGCCATGGTCGACGCCTGATGCTCGACGATAAGGGCATATTCTGTAGCGAAATGCCCCCGCCATGTGCGACAGACGGTGTAAAGTTGTCTTTGGTCGTGCTAGCTTAATGTCACTCGTTTTTTGCGTGGGTAAAACGCCTGTCAGAACATAGAGTTGGCGCCACGTGTTAAAGGGCTTTGAACCCTTTGTTTTCAAGCATATTTTTATAGAGGCACGGGATTACATGGAAATCGGTCTGCGCGAGTGGCTGATCGTCATCGGCATCATTGTCATTGCCGGGATTCTTTTCGACGGCTGGCGCCGCATGCGCGGCGGGAAAGGCAAGTTGAAATTCCGTCTGGATCGCAGTTATTCCAACCTGCCGGACGAAGAGGGCAACGCCGAAGTGCTTGGCCCGTCGCGCGTGCTGGATACCCACAAGGAGCCTGAGCTGGACGAAAGCGACCTGCCGTCGCTCAGCGCTTCTGCGCGTGATCGCGAGCGCGAGCCCAAACCGGCCAAGGCCAACAAGCGCGGCAAGCGTGCCACCGCTGCTGCAGATGCGCAGCAGGGTGACCTGAACCTGAGCGCCGATCCACGCGAACCCGACCTGTTTGCCGACAGCGATGACGACTTTGCCGCGGAAAATACCCGCAGCAACGGTGCGGCGCCTGCCAGCAGCAGCGTCAAGGAGTTGCCGCCGGCCGAAGAAGTGCTGGTGATCAGCGTGATCTCCCGCGACGAGGGCGGTTTCAAGGGCCCGGCGCTGCTGCAGAACATTCTGGAAAGCGGCCTGCGCTTCGGCGAAATGGACATCTTCCACCGTCACGAGAGCATGGCCGGCCACGGCGAAGTGCTGTTCTCCATGGCCAATGCCGTCAAGCCTGGCGTGTTCGACCTTGACGACATCGACCACTTCAGCACCCGCGCGGTGAGCTTCTTCCTCGGCCTGCCGGGCCCGCGTCATCCGAAGCAGGCCTTCGACGTGATGGTGGCCGCGGCGCGCAAGCTGGCCCACGAACTGAACGGTGAACTCAAGGACGACCAGCGCAGCGTGCTGACCGCCCAGACCATCGAGCACTACCGCCAGCGCATCGTCGAGTTCGAGCGCCGTGCGCTGACCCAGAAGCGCTGACAGATCCAGACGAAAGAGCAGCCTGAGGGCGTGCTGGTCGGTTCGGGTGTTGTAGTTGTCTGTGCCGGCCTCTTCGCGGGCTTGCCCGCTCCCACAGGTACATCACTGCCCTTGAGGCTCGTGGTGTCCCAGTGGGAGCGGGCAAGCCCGCGAATAGGCCGGCACAGGCGATAAATACCTCAAACCCCCGGCACCACCCCCAGGCTGCTCTTTTGCTTTGCAAGAGAAGACAATCCCATGACCGCCGAAACCCGTATCCACGAACTGCGTGCCGAGCTCGACCAGCACAACTACCGCTATTACGTGCTCGACGAGCCCAGCGTGCCCGATGCCGAATACGACCGCCTGTTCAACGAGCTCAAGGCGCTGGAAGCCGAATACCCGCACCTGGTAACCCCGGACTCGCCCACCCAGCGCGTGGGTGGTGCAGCCTTGGCCGCGTTCAGCCAGGTGCGCCACGAAGTGCCCATGCTCAGCCTGGGCAACGCCTTCGATGAAGCCGACCTGCGTGAATTCGGTCGTCGCGTGGTCGACGGGCTCGATCAGCCGGGTGCGGTCGACTACAGCTGCGAGCCCAAGCTCGACGGCCTGGCGGTAAGCTTGCTGTACCGCGACGGCCAGCTGGTGCAGGGCGCCACCCGTGGCGACGGCACCACCGGTGAAGACATCAGTGTCAACGTGCGTACCGTGCGCAGCATCCCGCTCAAGCTGCAGGGCGAGGGCTGGCCGGCAGTGCTGGAGGTGCGCGGTGAGGTGTACATGAGCAAGGCCGGTTTCGACCGGCTCAATGCCGCCCAGGCTGAAGCCGGCGGCAAGACCTTCGCCAACCCGCGCAACGCCGCAGCCGGCAGCTTGCGTCAGCTGGATTCCAAAATCACCGCCAGCCGCCCGCTGGAGTTCTGTTGCTATGGCGTCGGTCAGGTGTCCGCGAGCATCGGTGACAGCCACATTGGCATCCTCGAACAGCTCAAGGTCTGGGGCTTGCCGATCAGCCGCGAACTCAAGCATGCCGCTGGCATTGAAGAATGCCTGGCCTACTATCGCGACATCGGCGAGCGGCGCAACAGCCTGCCCTACGAAATCGACGGCGTGGTGTTCAAGGTCAACAGCCTGGCCGCCCAGCGCGAACTGGGCTTCCGCGCCCGTGAACCACGCTGGGCGATTGCCCACAAGTTCCCGGCCATGGAAGAGCTGACCGAGGTGCTGGATGTCGAGTTCCAGGTCGGCCGCACCGGTGCGGTCACGCCCGTGGCACGCCTGAAACCGGTCAAGGTGGCCGGTGTGACTGTGTCCAACGCCACCCTGCACAACATGGACGAAATCGCCCGCCTGGGCCTGCGCATTGGCGATACGGTGATCATCCGCCGCGCCGGTGACGTGATTCCGCAGGTGATGCAGGTAGTGCTGGAGCGCCGCCCGGAGGATGCGCGCCCGGTGCAGGTGCCAAGCGAATGCCCGGTATGCGGCTCGCAGGTCGAGCGTACCCAGCTGGTCAAGCGCAGCAAGGGCAAGGAAACCACCAGCGAGGGCGCGGTGTACCGCTGCGTCGGCCGCCTGGCCTGTGGCGCCCAGCTCAAGCAGGCGATCATCCACTACGTGTCGCGCCGCGCCATGGACATCGATGGCCTGGGCGAGAAGAGTGTCGAGCAGCTGGTGGACGAAGGCCTGATCGGCTCGCCGGCGGACCTGTACAAGCTGGAGTTCGAGCAGATCGTCGGCCTGGAAGGCTTTGCCGAAGTGTCCAGCAAGAAGCTGCTGGATGCTATCGAAGCCAGCAAGCGCCCGAGCCTGGCGCGCTTCATCTACGCCCTGGGCATCCCGGACGTAGGCGAGGAGACCGCCAAGGTGCTGGCCCGCTCGCTGGGTAGCCTGGCGCGCGTGCAGCAGGCGCTGCCGCAGGTGCTCACCTACCTGCCGGACATCGGCTTGGAGGTTGCCTACGAGATCCACAACTTCTTTGAAGACGAGCATAACCAGAAGGTTATCCAGCAGCTGCTCGATAGCGGCATGCAATTGCAGGACGAAGGCGAGCTGGCTGCAGAATTCGCCGCCAGCACCACCCTGGCCGGCATGATCGCCAAGCTCGACATCGCCTCGGTCGGCCCCACTGGTGCCGAGAAGCTGGTGGCCAGGCTCGACAGCCTGGACAAGATCATTGCCGCCGACGGCATCGACCTGCGCCAGGCCCTGGCGGCCAAGCAGGCTGACGCGGTGCGCGAGTTCTTCAAGGATGAAGCGAACCAGAAGCTGGCGCGGGACATTGAAGCGCAGTTGCTGGCGTTTGGCATGCACTGGAGCAGCGAGAAGAAGGTAGCCGAAGGCTTGCCGCTGGCCGGCCAGACGTGGGTGCTGACCGGGACCCTGGAGCGCATGAGCCGCGACATCGCCAAGGACAAGCTGGAAAGCCTTGGGGCCAAGGTGGCTGGTTCGGTTTCCGGCAAGACCCACTGCGTGGTGGCGGGGCCGGGGGCGGGCTCCAAGCTGGCCAAGGCCAGTGAGTTGGGTGTGAAGGTACTCGATGAAGATGCCTTCGTCACCTTCCTGGGCGAGCAGGGCATCGCTGTCTAAAAGGCCAAGGCCAGGTCCTGCGGCTTGCACGGTCCTTGTGGGAGCTGGCTTGCCGGCGATCACCGGCAAAGCCGGTGCCATCCACCGCGTTGCCTGCTTCGCGGGCGCGCCCGCTCCCACAGGTCCTGTGCTGGTCTTGCTGTCAGCGCTACCCCTGCAGGAGCGGGTTCACCCGCGAGTTGGCAGCCCCTTGCCCCCTCAACCCGGACAAGTCATTGAGAAATGATGACTTTTTCTCCTCCAGAGGTTGTATCTGCCCCCAAGACCGGTACAATGGCGCCACTCGCTGCTCAGCGAGCCTTGTAGTGGTGGCCCCATCGGTCCCCCCGCATTGATTACCCGTTAACCTGGTCAGGCCCGGAAGGGAGCAGCCATAGCGGGAACATCGAGTGCCGGGGTGTGGCTGGTGGGGCCGCCTCCATTTCCGGGATCGGAAAACCTCAATCTGCAGCGAAAGCCTTCGTTCTGCCCTGCTTCTCGCCCAATGCTCCTGCCGCTGATAGCTTCATCAGCCGCTGGAATTTAGGGCATGCCAAATGATCTTCCTCCGGGCACTGCGCCGCATGTCGCAAGCCCTTGCTCATTGCCTGCAAGCGCTTGATCCGCGCATCCAGTTCGTCGGCCTTGGCCATCAGCATCTGTCGGTCGACCTGCAGGTCCACCAGCATCGCCCCTACTTCATCCAGTGAAAACCCCGCAGCCTGGCCCAGGGCGATCAGCGCCAACCGGTCTGCTACATCGGCTGCAAACTGCCGACGCTGGCCGTGCCCGGCGAGCGATTTGAGCAAACCTTTCTTCTCGTAGTAACGCAGCGTCGAGGCAGGTACGCCTGTGCGTTTGGCGACGTCGGCAATGTCCATTTCGGGCCCTTGACTTGAAGTTGACTTCAACTTCTATGCTGCGCGGCATGGTGATGACCGTCAATCTTCGAGGGCTTGTTCAATGACGATTACTGCGATGTTTTCAGCTGCCTTGCCAATTGGTATCGGTGCCACGATGGTGATGGACCTGTGGGGGCTGCTGCTGAGGCGGTTGGGTGTCGCCACGCTGAACTTCGCCATGGTCGGGCGTTGGGCGGGGCATTTGCTGCACGGGCGTGTGCGGCACCAGGCGATTGCCAAGGCCGAGCCGGTTCGCCATGAGCTGGCGTTGGGGTGGGGGATTCACTACGCCATCGGCGTGCTGTTCGCGATGCTGCTGGTTGGGTTTGTGGAGGAGGGGTGGTTGCTGGCGCCTACTTTGTTGCCTGCGGTGGCGGTGGGTGTGGTTACGGTCGTGGCGCCGTTGTGCTTCATGCAGCCGGTGATGGGGGCGGGGTTCTTTGCGTCAAGGACACCGACGCCTGCGCGTAACTGCCTGAAGAGCCTGGCTACGCATTTCGTGTTTGGTGTGGGGTTGTACTTGAGTGCGGCTCTGCTGGCCTAGGGCCGGGGGTTAGAGTGAGCGCATGATCAGCACGCCTGCAATCAGCAGTACCAAGGCAAACCCTGCACCGATGCTGAACGGGATCAAAGCCTCCCAAGGGGAAGATTCTCGGAGTCTGCGTATCTCATCGGCGAGCATTTCGGCTTCGCTCTGTATGTTTTCAGTGGGAGCTTGGGTGGCACGGCGCATTTGCGATTCCTTGTGGCTGGATGAATGAAAGCTCAGGTCGAGTTGACTAAGTGCATGATGCCTGTGATGGCGTTGGTGATTGCAGGCACGGTGAGTTTTTAGATGGATCTGACATCAGCCTGAGAAAACTCCTACGGGACAGATAAGTGCGACGAATTATCCTACGAACTCCGTCGACTCCCGTCTGATTGTCCCAGTAAACCTCGCCCACTAGGCTTTTGCGGTCGCTGTCGGTTCAGCGATCGGGTGTGGAAGCCTGGGCGGCACACGGGACAGTTGTCCTTTATGGCGGCTGTGCACGGGAGGTATTCGTACCTGCCGGGTCTACCGTGTGCCTGGTCTTCCACTCCGTGTACAGTTGCCACCCTGATGTGTGGAAGCAGAAAGGGACAACACAGCCAACACGGAGCTGTCATGAAAAAGCTAGTCCCCGATCCACCCCACGTCTTCGAGCTTCCCCAAGGTAAATCCCTTTCCTGCGCCATCCACGAAGGCATCGTGCCGATGGAGTTCGCGTTGATGAATGTCACCCACTATCTGATGTTTGCTTATAGCGACAGCCGGCGGGCGCTGGAGCGTATCCAGGACGAGGAGACGCGGCAGTTGCTGGAGCATGGGTTGCGGGCCATGCAGATTGCCTGGGGGCAGGCGGATGCTGTCAGTCTGGCGTTTGAGCGCAAAGGCCAGTGATGTTGAGCTTGCGATAGATATTATGAGAGCACCGCAAAATCCTGTGGGAGCGGGCATGCCCGCGAAGACGGCAACTCGGTGGATGGCACCGGCTTTGCCGGTGTTCTCGGGCTGCCCTGATGTCGGTCGGTTAAGCAAATTGGGGCCGCTTTGCGGCCCTTCGCGGGCTTGCCCGCTCCCACAGGGTCCCTGCTAATTCAATGAGTTATTTGCACTTGCTGCCGGTATGCCAGGTAATCAGGGGCGAACCACAGACATAGTGGCCGGATAGCCCGGGCCCCCATAGCGCTGCACCATTCGCTCGATTTCCCCCGACTGCTTCATCCGCACCAGTGCCCGCAACACTTCCTGTGCCGGTATCGCCGGGTCGTTGCGCACCATGCACCCCAGGTCCTGTTCCTCCAGCACCGCCAGCGCGTGCAAGCGCTGCTCCGTCGGCAAGCCCTGGTTGAACCACTGCAACGACAACTGGTTGCTTACCGCATGCCGATACCGCCCGGCCTGCAGCTTCTGTAGCACCAGCAACTGGTTGCGGCTGTCTTCACGGTGCAGTCGACCCTGGTCAAGCAAAGGCTGCAGGGTCGAATAGGTATAGCCCAGCACCGTGCCGATCGCCTGGGGTGGCAGTTGTTGCGGAGATAGCAGGGGGCTGTCGCCCGGGCGGCCTACCAGCAGGTCGCGCTGGCGAATCAATGGAATGCTCCAGACAAATTGCCTCGGAGGATCATCGAACCACTGACTGCTGACATAGCAGCGCACGTCGATATCTCCGTGGTCCATGGCCTCCTGCAGGCGCAGGCGGGCCATCACATGGTACACAGGGCGTGCGCCCACCTCTTTGGCTAGCGCCTGGGTCAGGTCGTACAGCAGGCCTTCAACCGGCCGGTCACCTTCGATGCGCACCAACGGCATGCTCCAGCTCTCGGCCACGGAAAAGCGCAGCACCGGCTGTTCGGCCATGCCCTGCGAGGTCCAGAGCAACAGCAAGGCCAGTAATCTTCGCAAGGCTTATCCTCCCTGGACAGCGTACAGTTTCATAGCTTAGCCGAGCGGCGCAGGGTGCAATTTTGCCCCCGCTCCGCTAGCATTAGCGATCTTCCGCTCGATCAGGCTACGATGGTTTTTCGATGAGTTATCAGGTTCTTGCACGTAAATGGCGTCCGCGCTCGTTCCGCGAAATGGTCGGCCAGGCCCATGTGCTCAAGGCCTTGATCAACGCCTTGGACAACCAGCGCCTGCACCATGCCTACCTGTTCACCGGTACCCGTGGCGTGGGCAAGACCACCATCGCCCGTATCATCGCCAAGTGCCTGAACTGCGAAACCGGCATTACTTCCACGCCGTGCGGCACTTGCTCGGTGTGCCGGGAAATCGACGAGGGCCGTTTCGTCGACCTGATCGAGATCGACGCCGCCAGCCGCACCAAGGTCGAGGACACCCGCGAACTGCTCGATAACGTGCAGTACGCGCCGAGCCGTGGGCGCTTCAAGGTCTACCTGATCGACGAAGTGCACATGCTCTCGACCCACTCGTTCAACGCCTTGCTCAAGACGCTGGAAGAGCCGCCACCCTACGTCAAGTTCATCCTCGCCACCACCGACCCGCAGAAACTGCCAGCTACCATTCTGTCGCGCTGCCTGCAATTCTCGCTGAAGAACATGAGCCCGGAGCGGGTGGTCGAGCACCTCAGCCACGTACTGGCTGCCGAAAACGTGCCGTTCGAGCCTGATGCCCTGTGGCTGCTGGGCCGCGCGGCGGATGGCTCGATGCGCGACGCCATGAGCCTGACTGACCAGGCCATCGCCTTTGGCGAAGGCAAGGTGCTGGCCGCCGATGTGCGGGCCATGCTCGGCAGCCTCGACCATGGCCAGGTCTATGGTGTGCTGCAGGCGCTGCTGGATGGCGATGCCCGGGCCTTGCTGGAAGCCGTGCGCAACCTGGCCGAGCAAGGGCCGGACTGGGCTGGCGTGCTGGCCGAGATGCTCAATGTGCTGCACCGCGTGGCAATTGCCCAGGCGCTGCCGGAAGCGGTGGACAACGGCCAAGGCGATCGCGACCGGGTGCTGGCGCTGGCCTCGGCATTGCCGGCCGAGGACGTGCAGTTCTATTACCAGATGGGCCTGATTGGCCGCCGTGACCTGCCCCTGGCGCCGGACCCGCGTGGCGGCTTCGAAATGGTCCTGTTGCGCATGCTGGCGTTCCGCCCGGCCGACACCGACGACGCGCCGAAGCCGGTACTAAAGCCAGTGGGGATCAGCCAGGCCACAGCTGATCCTGCAACACCGGTGGCAGCGCCGGCGGTTGCCGTGGCGTCGCCCGTCGCTGCTGCAGTGGAACCTGCTGCACCGGTTGTCGCGCCACAGGCGCCCGCGCCGGTCGAGCCAGCGCCACAGCCGGTTGTCCAGCCTGTAGTGGCAGCTGAACCTGCCCCGGTCAGCGAACCCGAACCAGAGCCGGAACCGGTGGCAGAGGTGGTTGACCTGCCATGGGAAGAGCCCGCTGCAGCGCCTGCACCGGTAGTGGCCGAGCCCGTACCTGCGCCTGCGCCGAAACCAGCGCCTGCGCCCGTGCCTGCCGCCCCGGCGCACGATGATGAGCCGCCGTTCGACCCATCTGCCTATGCCGCCGTAGGAATGGACCGCGACGACGAGCCGCCGCTGGACGAAGACTATTACGGTGGCGAAAGCGACCCGGTCGGCTTCAGCTACCTGGACGAACTGGCCGAACACGTCCAGGAAGACGCGCCCAAGCCGGTAGCCGAACCGTTGCCAGCGGCCAAGCCCGCTACTGGCCTGGCCTTGCAATGGCTGGAATTATTCCCACAGTTGCCTGTATCCGGGATGACAGGCAACATCGCGGCAAACTGTACGTTGATTGCCGCTGAGGGCGACGACTGGCTGCTGCATCTGGACCCTGGCCAGGGTGCGCTGTTCAACGCCACCCAGCAGCGGCGCCTGAACGAAGCGCTCAACCAGCACCTGGGGCGCACGCTGAACCTGCGTATCGAGCTGATCCTGCCCGAGCAGGAAACCCCGGCCCAGGCCGCGGCGCGCAAGCGTAGAGAGCGCCAGCACGAGGCCGTGGTGTCGATCGAGCAGGATCCGTTGATCCAGCAGATGATCAAGCTGTTCGGTGCCAAGGTGCGGCAGGATACTATTGAGCCTGTAGAAGCCCTGGTTAACCAGGGCCAGTAACGGATAACCATGCGGCTGGCCAGGTGCCGGGCCGCATCACATGACCCAATCGAGGTATACCCCCATGATGAAAGGTGGCATGGCCGGCCTGATGAAGCAGGCCCAGCAGATGCAGGAAAAGATGCAGAAGATGCAGGAAGAGCTGGCCAGCGCCGAAGTTACCGGCCAGTCCGGTGGCGGCCTGGTGAGCGTGGTGATGACCGGTCGTCACGACGTCAAGCGTGTCAGCATCGACCAGAGCCTGATGTCGACTGATGAAGACGACAAGGAAGTGCTGGAAGACCTGATCGCAGCGGCGCTGAACGACGCCGTGCGCAAGGTCGAGCAGAACAGCCAGGACAAAATGGGCAGCATGACCGCCGGCATGCAACTGCCGCCGGGCTTCAAGATGCCGTTCTAAGGGCATTTGCGTTACCGAAAACCGCCGCTGATGTTCAGCGGCGGTTTTTTTGTGCGCGCAAGGCTGATTTGACGCCACCGCCCCCGCTGGGTATAAACCGCCTCTTATTGATTTGTCAGGCCTTTCCCATGAGCTTCAGCCCCCTCATCCGCCAACTGATCGACGGCCTGCGCATCCTGCCAGGTGTCGGCCAGAAAACCGCCCAGCGCATGGCCCTGCAACTGCTCGAGCGTGACCGCAGTGGTGGCCTGCGCCTGGCCCAGGCCTTGACCCAGGCCATGGAAGGGGTTGGGCATTGCCGCCAGTGCCGCACCCTGACCGAGCAGGAACTGTGCCCGCAATGCGCCGACACGCGCCGTGACGACACCCAGTTGTGCGTGGTCGAGGGGCCGACCGATGTATATGCGGTGGAGCAGACCGGTTACCGTGGCCGGTACTTCGTGCTCAAGGGCCACTTGTCACCACTGGACGGGCTGGGGCCGGAGGCGATCGGGATTCCGCAGCTGATGGCGCGGATCGAGGAGCAGGGCACCTTCACCGAGGTGATCCTGGCGACCAACCCGACGGTGGAAGGGGAGGCGACGGCGCATTACATTGCCCAGTTGCTGAGCGAGAAGGGGCTGGTGGCGTCGCGGATCGCCCATGGTGTGCCGCTGGGGGGCGAGCTGGAGCTGGTGGATGGTGGGACCTTGGCCCATGCGTTTGCAGGGCGGCGGCCGATTTCGCTCTGATTCAGAATTGTAGGGGCCGCAAAGCAGCCCCAAAACCCAACTCAGTACTCGCTAAGAGAAAACTCGGTCAGGCAGAACGTCGGTACCCCGGCCGCCTGCAATCGGCGCGACCCGTCCAGTTCCGGCAGATCGATGATCGCCGCCGCCTCGAACACCTGTGCCCCGGTTCGACGCACCAGGTTGGCCGCTGCCAGCAGCGTACCGCCAGTAGCAATCAAGTCATCGAAGATCAACACCGAATCCCCTTCGCACAGGCTGTCGGCATGCACTTCCAGGAAGGCTTCGCCGTACTCGGTCTGGTAACCTTCGCTCAGCACGTCAGCCGGCAGCTTGCCCTGCTTGCGGAACAGGATCAGTGGCTTGTTCAGCTGGTGGGCGATGATCGAGCCAATCAGAAAGCCCCGCGCATCCATGGCGCCGATGTGGCTGAACTCGGCTTCGACATAGCGCTCGATGAACTGGTCGGCCACATAGCGCAGCCCGCGCGGTGACTGGAACAGCGGGGTGATATCGCGGAAGATCACACCCGGTTTGGGGAAGTCCACTACCGGGCGAATCAAGGCTTTGAGGTCGAAGGCGTCGCTGTGCATTGTTGCGGGTATCCTGGGAAAACGAATGGCCAAGTATACCCGCTAAACGCCGGCCTCAGGCCTCCATTGCACCACCGGCCAGCGCGCATAGCTGGATCGGGTCGAGAATGTGCACTTCCTTGCCTTCGGCACGAATCAGGCCATTCTGCTGGAAGCGGGTGAACACCCGCGACACGGTTTCCACCGCCAGGCCCAGGTAGTTGCCGATTTCGTTGCGCGACATGCTCAGGCGGAACTGGTTGGCCGAATAGCCTCGGGCGCGGAAGCGCGCCGACAGGTTGACCAGGAAGGTGGCAATACGCTCGTCGGCGGTTTTTTTCGACAGCAGCAGCATCATTTGCTGATCGTCGCGGATTTCCCGGCTCATTACTCGCATCAGCTGGCGGCGTAGCTGCGGCAGCTGCACCGACAGTTCGTCAAGGCGCTCGAACGGGATCTCGCACACCGAAGTGGTTTCCTGGGCCTGGGCCGACACCGGATAAGCCTCGGTGTCCATGCCCGACAGGCCGACCAGCTCGCTGGGCAGGTGGAAGCCGGTGATCTGCTCTTCGCCGCTGTCGCTGAGGCTGAAGGTTTTCAGGGCGCCGGAACGCACTGCGTAGACCGAGCCGAAATTGTCACCCTGGCGGAACAGGAACTCGCCTTTTTTCAGCGGTCGCCCACGCTTGACGATTTCGTCCAGTGCATCCATGTCTTCCAGGTTAAGTGACAGGGGCAGGCACAGGGGGGCCAGGCTGCAGTCCTTGCAATGGGCCTGGTTGTGTGGGCGCAGTTTGACTGGCTCGGACATTTTCATTCGATCCTTGTGGGAAAGCACACATAAGACGTAAGGGTAACTCACGGCGTAGGTTGTAGGCCAGCGTGCGCTGTTGTGGTGCGAACTGGACTGGCCCCGGCGGGTGCGCCGGGGCCTTCGCTGTGCCCATGGTGTGCCTGGCAAGGAAACTTGTCCATGCGGTTGAATGACCCGGTATCAGATCACTCGCGAAAAGCGCTGGCGGTTGTGCATTGCCAGGTAGGCGTCGAATACCATGCACACCGAGCGCGCCAGCAGGCGGCCGGCCGGCAGGATGCGGATACCTTTGTCGTCCAGGCGGATCAGGCCGTCGCGCTGCAAGGTCAGTAGTTCTGGCCAGAGGTCATTGAAGTAGCCACGAAAATCGATGCTGAAGGCCTGTTCGATCGGCTCGAAATCCAGCTCGAAATGGCAGATCAGCTGCTGGATCACCGCCCGGCGTATGCGATCGTCGTGGTTGCACAGCAGGCCGCGCTGGGTCGCCAGCTGGGCGTTGGACAGGCTGTCCTGGTAGCTGTTGAGGTCGCTGCTGTTCTGGCAGTACAAGTCGCCGATCTGGCTGATGGCCGACACGCCCAGGCCGATCAGGTCGCAGTGCCCATGGGTGGTGTAGCCTTGGAAGTTGCGCTGCAGGGTGCCTTCTTCCTGGGCGATGGCCAGCTCGTCGTCGGGCAGGGCGAAGTGGTCCATGCCGATGTAGCGGTAGCCAGCTGCGGTCAGCTGGTCGATGGTGGCGTGCAGCATCTCCAGTTTGGCGGCCGCACTGGGCAGGTCGCTGCTGTCGATACGCCGTTGCGGCATGAAGCGCTCGGGCAGGTGGGCATAGTTGAACACCGACAGGCGGTCGGGTTGCAGGCGGATCACTTCTTCGACGGTGCGGGCAAAGCCTTCCGGGGTTTGCTTGGGCAGGCCGTAGATCAGGTCGAGGTTGATCGAGCGGAACTGCAGGGTGCGCGCGGCTTCGATCAGGGTTCGGGTCTGTTCCAGGCTCTGCAGGCGGTTGACCGCGCGCTGTACGGTCGGGTCGAGGTCCTGCACGCCCAGGCTGACCCGGTTGAAGCCCAGCTCGCGGAGCAGGCCCATGGTCGACCAGTCGGCTTCGCGCGGGTCGATCTCGATGCCATAGTCGCCGGAGTCGTCGTCCAGCAGGTGGAAGTGCTGGCGCAGGGTGGCCATCAGCTGGCGCAACTCCACATGGCTGAGGAAGGTCGGTGTGCCGCCGCCGAAATGCAGCTGTTCAACACGTTGTCTGGAGTCGAGGTGGCAGGCGATCAGCTGGATTTCCTGCTCCAGGCGCTTCAGGTAGGGCGCGGCACGGCCGCGGTCCTTGGTGATGACCTTGTTGCAGGCGCAGTAGTAGCAGATGTTGGCGCAGAACGGCACGTGCACGTACAGCGACAGCGGGCGCACGGCCCGACGGCTCTCGCGCAGGGCGTGCAGCAGGTCGAACGAGCCCACTTCGCTGTGCAGTTGCACGGCGGTCGGGTAGGAGGTGTAGCGTGGCCCGGCCAGGTCGTAGCGGCGGATCAGGTCGGTATCCCAACGAATGTCGTCGAGCATGAGGGCGGTCCCCGGAAAGAGCAGCAGTGCCCCTGAGTCTATGGCCGTCTGTAGGAATCTGTGTTGATTTGTATCAAGGGCATCAGGGCTGCTCTGCGAGCCTTCGCAGGGTATACGCATGGCCCTGTGGGAGCGGGCATGCCCGCGAAGGGCCGCAGAGCGGCCCCATTAATGCCCCATCAACCAGTGCTGATGCGGCCCGGGCAGGGTCCAGATGCCAAAAAGCATCACCAGCACACCGCCAGCCACCCGCACACTGCGGCGTCTCAACAAAATGTTTACCCGCTCCGCGGCTAATCCGGTAGCCAGCAACACCGGCCATGTCCCCACCCCGAACGCCAGCATCAGCGCCGCGCTGTACCCGGCATTACCCTGGCTGGCCGCCCACAGCAAGGTGCTGTACACCAACCCGCAGGGCAACCACCCCCACAGCGCCCCCAGCAGCAATGCGCGGGGCAGGCTGGACACCGGCAGCAAGCGTGAAGCCACTGGCTGGATATACCGCCACAGCCCCCGGCCCAGCGCCTCGATGCGGGTCAGCCCGCTCCACCAGCCGGCCAGGTATAGCCCCATGGCGATCAACAGCAGCGCCGCCACCACCCGCAGTGCCAGCGCCGCCGGGCTGCTGGCCACGGCCCAGCCGGCCAGGCCCAGCAGCAGGCCGGCACAGGCATAACTGAGAATACGCCCCAGGTTGTACGCCAGCAGCAGGCGCAAGCGCCGGCCACGTTGTTCGGGTGGTATGGCCAGGGTCAGCGCACCCATCAGGCCGCCGCACATGCCCAGGCAGTGGCCGCCGCCGAGCAGGCCGAGGATCATCGCAGAGCCCAGCAGGGGCAGCAGATCAGGCACGGGGTGGGGGTTCCTTGTCAGTGTCGGCCTGGCTGTCGTCAGGCTTCACCGCCGCCTGGTGGCGCGGGTCCTGGTCGTCGAACAGGATGCTGTGGGCAGGGCTATCCAGATCGTCGTACTGGCCGCTGTCCACTGCCCAGAAGAAGATGTACACGGCCACGCCGACCAGCAGCAGCGCCGCGGGAATCATGACATAGAGGGCGGGCATGGCGACTTCCTCCCGGGCAGGGGCGCTTGGTTCGCTGGCAAGCCCGATGCCAGAGGCAGGCGGGTCAGGCGCAGGGCGTTGAGTACCACGATCAGCGAACTGACCGACATGCCGATGGCTGCCCAAACCGGGGTGATCCAGCCAAGTGCGGCGAACGGCAACATCAGGCCATTATACAGGGTCGCCCACAGCAGGTTCTCGAGGATGTTGCGGTGGGTGCGGCGGGCCAGTGCGAAGGCCTGTACCAGCGCCTGCAGGCGGTTGGACAGCAGCACGGCGTCGGCACTGGTCTTGGCCAGGTCGGTGGCGCTGCCCATGGCGATGCTGATGTCGGCGGCGGCCAGCACCGGCACGTCGTTGACCCCGTCGCCCAGCATCAGCACCTTGCGCCCGGCCGCCTGCAGCGCCTTCAGCCGGTCCAGTTTGTCGTCCGGGCGCAGGCCACCGATGGCCTGGTCGATACCCAGTTGCGCGGCCACTTCGGCAACCATCGGCGAGCTGTCGCCCGACAGCAGCAGCGTGCGCCAGCCACGGGCCTTGCAGGCTGCCAGCAGTGCAGGGGCGTCGTCGCGCAGGCGGTCGTCCAGGCCGAACCAGGCCAGCGGGCCCTGGCCGTCGCCCAGCAGCAGCCACTGGCCGCGTGGCTCCGGCACGCCGGGGACTTCCGCGCCGCTCAGGGCACAGACGAAGGTGGCCTGGCCTATGCGCAGGTGCTGGCCTTCGACCAGCCCTTCCAGGCCCAGGCCCGGTACGGTCTGCACATCGTCAGCAGGCGTGGCGGTGCGGCCGAAGGCGCGGGCGATGGGGTGTTCGGAGCGGTTCTCCAGTGCCGCAGCCAAGGCCAGGCAGCGGTCGGCGGGCAGGCTGCCGAGCGGGCGGATGCTGCGCAAGGTCAGGCGGCCTTCGGTCAGCGTGCCGGTCTTGTCGAAAATCACCGTGTCGATCTGGTTCAGGCCTTCCAGCACATGGCCACGGGTTACCAGCAGGCCGAGCTTGTGCAAGGTGCCGGTGGCTGCAGTCAGCGCCGTTGGCGTAGCCAGGGACAGCGCGCAAGGGCAGGTCGCTACCAGCATGGCCAATACGATCCAGAACGCCCGCGCCGGGTCCAGGTACCACCACCACAGGCCGATGGCCGCGGCGGCCAGCAGCGAGAACAGCAGGAACCACTGCGAGGCGCGGTCGGCGATTTCGGCCAGGCGCGGTTTTTCGGTCTGGGCGCGTTCCAGCAGGCGGACGATGGCCGACAACCGCGAGTCGTGGCCGAGGGCTTCGACCTGCACGTTCAGGGTGCTTTCGACATTCAGGGTGCCGCCGGTAACCCGCTCGCCGACCTGCCGCGGTTGCGGCAGGTATTCACCGGTCAGCAGCGATTCATCGATGCTGGAGCGGCCTTCGACGATGCGCCCGTCGGCGGGTATTACCGCGCCTGGCAGCACCTGTACCGTGTCACCACACTGCAGTTCGCTGAGCAGGATGCGTTCGCTGTGGCCGACGGCGTCCAGGCGCAGGCACGAGGCCGGTAGCAGGTTTACCAGCTGCGCCGTGGCCGCGGCGGTGCGTTCGCGGGCACGGCGCTCCAGGTAGCGGCCGGTGAGCAGGAACAGCGCGAACATGCCCACGGTGTCGAAATACAGCTCGCCGCTGCCGGTGATGGCGGTCCAGATACCGGCGCCGAAGGCCAGGCCAATGGCCAGCGACACCGAAACGTCCATGGTCAGGTGGCGGGTGCGCAGGTCGCGTGCCGCGCCCTTGAAGAAGGGTGCGCAGCTGTAGAACACAATGGGGATTGTCAGGAACAGCGCCACCCAGCGCAGGATGGTGTGCAGTTCGGGTGACAGGTCGATGTTGAATTCCGGCCAGGTAGCCATGGTTGCCATCATCGCCTGGAACCACAGCAGCCCTGCCACGCCCAGGCGGCGCAAGGCGCTGCGGTTTTCCCGGGCCAGTTGCTCGGCGGCCTGGTCGGGCTGATAGGGGTGGGCGGCGTAGCCGATCTGGCGCAGCTCGGCGAGCAGGCGCGAGAGCGGCAGTTGCTTGTCGTCCCAGTTCAGCAGCAGACGGTGGTTGGACAGGTTCAGGCGCGCTTCGGCGACGCCGGGCAGGTTGCGCAGGTGCTTTTCGATCAGCCAGCCGCAGGCGGCGCAGCTGATGCCTTCGAGCAGCAGGGTGGTTTCGGCCAGTTCGCCCTGGTGGCGGACGAAGGTCTGTTGCACGTCGCTGCGGTCATACAGGGCCAGTTCGTCCTGTAGCTGCCTGGGCAGGGCCTCGGGGTTGGCACTGTTGTCGCTACGGTGCTGGTAGTAGTGCTCGAGGCCGCCGGCGACGATCGACTCGGCCACCGCCTGGCAGCCGGGGCAGCAGAACTGCCGAGGCTGGCCGAGAACCACGGCGGTGAAGCGGCTGCCGGCGGGGACGGGCAGGGCGCAGTGGTAGCAGGGGGTGGGCTGGGTCATAAGGCAAGCACTGCTCAGGCACATAGGAAACCCTGTGGGAGCGGGCATGCCCGCGAAAGCGTCAGGCCTGAAAACACCTTTGCCTGAGCTGTCGCATTCGCGGGCATGCCCGCTCCCACAGGGGTTTGCGGTGTCGCTACTGCTGGTGCTCGGCACCTTGCAAAGCTTCGTCACCCAACTGCAAGGTCACACCATGCTCGACCTTCTCTTCCTCGAACAAGCGCCATACCTGGCCACCTTCACTACCCAGCAATTCAACGAAACGACGCCCGTCAACCTTGTCCTCCAACTGCCCCACATAGCGCCCGGCCTCGACCCGGCTCAGCAGCACCTTGCGGTCTTTCTCCGGCTGGGTGGGCGAAATCAGGTTCAGTTCCAGGCTCTGCGGGTCGCTGTTGCCGGCCAGGCGCACATCGACTTCGCCGGTCAGCTCATCCAGGTGCACGCCGGCCTTCAGGCCCAGCGTCTGTGCCAGCAGTTCACGGTCCAGCGAGCGGTTGATGCCCTTGCCAGCCTCGTAGTAGTTGTCGTTCACCAGGTTGTCCGGGTTGTGCACGGCGATGCTGACCATGGTCAGGCTCAGGCACACCGAGGTGGCGAGGATGCCGATGATGATCCAGGGCCAGAGGTGTTTGTACCAAGGGCTGGCGGCGGTGGCAGGCATTGTGGGTTATCTCTCTTAGCGGATCTGTGGGCCGATGAAGCGGCTCTTGGCTTCAACCTGGGCGTCGCTGTCATCGGCGCTCTTGAGGATGAAGGTGATTTCGTTGGTGGTCGACGGCAGTTTCTCGGGCGCGATCGACAATTGCACCGGCAGGCTGACGATATCGCCAGCGTCCACGCGGATCTCGCGCTGGCCCTCAAGCTTCAGGTCCGGCAGGCCGGTGGCGTCCAGCACGTAGACGTGGTCACGCTGGTCCTTGTTCATCACCTTCAGGCTGTACACGTTCTCGATCCGGCCCTGGGCGTTCTCGCGGTACAGCACGCGGTCCTTGCTGACGTCGAAGCCGACCAGTGAACGGGTAGCGAAGGCGGTGGCCAGACCGACCATCATCACCAGCAGCACCACGGCATAGCCGATCAGGCGCGGGCGCAGCAGGTGGGTCTTCTGCCCGGACAGGTTGTGCTCGGTGGTGTAGCTGATCAGCCCTTTGGGGTAGTTCATCTTGTCCATGATGTTGTCACAGGCGTCGATGCATGCGGCGCAGCCGATACACTCGATCTGCAGGCCGTCACGGATGTCGATGCCGGTGGGGCAGACCTGCACGCACATGGTGCAGTCGATGCAGTCGCCCAGGCCTGCGGCCTTGTAGTCCATGTCCTTTTTACGCGGGCCGCGGGTTTCGCCACGACGCGGGTCGTAGGAAACGATCAGCGTGTCCTTGTCGAACATCACGCTCTGGAAGCGCGCGTAGGGGCACATGTACACGCATACCTGCTCGCGCAGCCAACCGGCGTTGCCGTAGGTGGCGAGGGTGAAGAAGCCGACCCAGAAGTAGGCCCAGCCGTCGGCTTGGCCTGTGAAGAATTCGGTGGCCAGTTCGCGGATCGGCGAGAAATAGCCGACGAAGGTCATGCCGGTGACGAAACCGATCAGCAGCCACAGGCTGTGCTTGGCGAACTTGCGCAGGAACTTGTTGCCGCTCATGGGAGCTTTGTCGAGCTTCATGCGCTGGTTGCGGTCGCCTTCGGTGATTTTTTCGCACCACATGAAAATCCATGTCCACACACTTTGTGGACAGGTGTAGCCACACCACACCCGGCCGGCGAACACAGTGATGAAGAACAGGCCGAAGGCGGCGACGATGAGGATGCCCGACAGCAGGATGAAATCTTGCGGCCAGATGGTGGCACCGAAGATGTAGAACTTGCGTTCGGGCAGGTTCCACCACACGGCCTGGTGGCCGCCCCAGTTCAACCACACGGTGCCGAAATACAGCAGGAACAGCACCGCCCCGCCGACCATGCGCAAGCGTCGGAACAAGCCGGTGAAGGCGCGTGTGTAGATCTTCTCCCGGGAGGCGTAGAGGTCGACGGAATCCTTCCCTTTGTTGGCAGGCGGGGTGACGTCATGTACCGGAATTTGCTTGCTCATCATCAAGTCCCACGGCAGTGGAGAAACGCCGCAGCCAGTGCGTGCCGGCCGCAGTCTCGCGCAATCTGCTAGCGCTCTGCGGCCCATGATACGCCGCTGATGGCAGTATGGGGTCGCGCTGCGACCTTTAGTCGCGTTGGGTTCGTGGCGTGAATCGTGTTATGGCGGGTGTCAATTGATCCAGGTCATGGGGCCTGCAACAAATGCAAGGCTGTACCGGCCTCTTCGCGGGCTTGCCCGCTCCCACAGGTTCCTCACCAGTCTTGAGGTGGGTGTAGTCCCTGTGGGAGCGGGCAAGCCCGCGAAGAGGCCGGGCCTGCTTACTCGGCCTTGGCCGGCTCAGCCTGCTGCGACAGGCTGTACACATATGCAGCCAGCAAGTGCACCTTGTCATTCCCCTGCAGCTGTTCCTGGGCCGGCATCTGCCCCTGGCGACCATAACGAATGGTCTGCTGCAACTGGGCAAAGCTCGAACCGTAGATGAATGCCTGCGGGTGGGTCAGGTTCGGCGCGCCCATGGCTGGCGTACCCTTGCCCTCAGGTCCGTGGCAGGCCACGCAGTTGGCGGCAAAGATCTTCTGCCCGTTCTCGGCATCGGCCTTCGCGCCTTCCGGCAGCGTACGGCCATCCAGCTTGCTGACCACGAACGCCGCCACGTCAGCCACACCCTGATCACCGATCACCTCGGCCCAGGCCGGCATCACGCCGTGGCGGCCGCCCATGATGGTGGTCTTGATGGTGTCCGGCTCGCCACCCCAGCGCCAGTCGTTGTCGGTCAGGTTGGGGAAGCCGAAGGCACCCTTGGCGTCGGAGCCGTGGCACACCGAGCAGTTCGAGGCGAACAGCCGCGCGCCCATTTTCAGTGCCTGCGGGTCCTTGGCCACTTCCTCGATAGGCATGGCGGCGAACTTGGCGAAGATCGGCCCGAAGCGGGCGTCGGCCTTGGCCATTTCCTTTTCCCACTCATGCACACCGGTCCAGCCCGGTTGGCCGTTGGAGAACTCGGTCTGCTTGTCGTTATCCAGGTACGCGTAGCCCGGCAGGACGCCTTTCCAGTTGCCCAGGCCCGGGTACAGCACCAGGTAGCCGAGGGCGAAGACGATGGTGCCGACGAACAGCCAGAACCACCATTTAGGCAGCGGGTTGTCGTACTCCTCGATGCCATCGAAGGCATGCCCGACGGTTTCGTCGGTGACCTCTTCGCGCTGGCCCTTGCGGGTCGACAGCAGCAGCCAGGTCAACGAGAAGATGGTGCCCAGGGTCAGGACGGTAACGTACAGACTCCAGAAGGTTGTCATTGTTTTTTGCTCCCAGAAGCTTTTTCGTGCTCTTGCTCGACGTGGCGGCAGGCTGCGGGGTCATCCGCGAAAGGCAGTTGGGTCGCTTCGTCGAAGTCCTTCTTGCGCCGTGGGTTGAACACCCACAGCGCCAGGCCCACGAAGGCCACCATCACCACGACGGTGCCCAGACCGCGAATCATCCCGATATCCATCAGCGTCACCGTTTGCTCTTGATGATGGTGCCAAGACCCTGCAGGTACGCGACGATGGCGTCCATTTCGGTCTTGCCCTTGACCGCGTCGCGGGCCCCGGCGATGTCGGCGTCGGTGTACGGCACGCCGAGGGTGCGCAGCACTTCCATCTTCTTCGCGGTGTCCTGGCCGTCGAGCTTGTGCTCGACCAGCCACGGGTACGACGGCATCTTCGATTCCGGTACCACGTTGCGCGGGTTGTACAGGTGCGCACGGTGCCAGTCATCGGAGTAGCGGCCACCAACCCGGGCCAGGTCTGGCCCGGTGCGCTTGGAGCCCCACAGGAACGGGTGGTCCCACACGCTCTCGCCGGCCACCGAGTAATGGCCGTAGCGTTCGGTTTCGGCACGGAACGGGCGGATCATCTGCGAGTGGCAGCCCACGCAGCCTTCGCGGATGTAGATATCGCGGCCTTCCAGTTCCAGCGCGGTGCGCGGCTTCATGCCCTCCACGGGCTTGTTGGTGACGTCCTGGAAAAACAGCGGGACGATCTGGGTCAGGCCACCGACGCTCACGGCGATGACCATGAAGAAGGCCAGCAGGCCTATGTTCTTCTCGACGGCTTCATGCTTCATCAGTGCGCTCCCACGACGATGATCTTGGCGGCTTCCTCGGCCTGTGCCGGGTTGGCGGCACGTACGGTACGGAACACGTTGTAGGCCATCAGCAGCATGCCGCTGGCGAAGAACGCACCGCCCAGGGCGCGGACGATATAGCCAGGGTGGCTGGCCTGCAGGGCTTCGACGAAGGAGTAGGTGAGGGTGCCGTCATCGTTGATGGCGCGCCACATCAGGCCCTGGGTGATGCCGTTTACCCACATCGAGGCGATGTACAGCACGGTACCGATGGTGGCCAGCCAGAAGTGCGCGTTGATCAGGCCGACGCTGTGCATCTGCTCGCGGCCATACAGGCGCGGGATCATGTGGTACACGGCGCCGATCGAGATCATCGCCACCCAGCCGAGGGCACCGGCGTGGACGTGGCCGATGGTCCAGTCGGTGTAGTGCGACAGCGAGTTCACGGTCTTGATCGCCATCATCGGGCCTTCGAAGGTGGACATGCCGTAGAACGCCAGCGACACCACCAGGAAGCGCAGGATCGGGTCTGTGCGCAGTTTGTGCCAGGCACCGGAGAGGGTCATCATGCCGTTGATCATGCCGCCCCAGCTGGGTGCCAGCAGGATGATCGACATCACCATGCCCAGCGACTGTGCCCAGTCGGGCAGGGCGGTGTAGTGCAGGTGGTGCGGGCCGGCCCAGATGTACAGGGTGATCAGTGCCCAGAAGTGCACGATCGACAGGCGATACGAGTAGATCGGGCGCTCGGCCTGCTTGGGTACGAAGTAGTACATCATCCCCAGGAAGCCGGTAGTGAGGAAGAAGCCCACGGCGTTGTGGCCGTACCACCACTGGATCATCGCGTCGGTGGCGCCGGAGTAGGCCGAGTACGACTTGAACAGGCTTACCGGCAGGGAGATGTGGTTGACGATGTGCAGCATCGCGGTAACCACGATGAAGGCTCCGTAGAACCAGTTGCCGACATAGATGTGCTTGGTCTTGCGCTTGACGATGGTGCCGAAGAACACCAGCCCGTAGGTGACCCAGACGATGGCCAGCAGGATCGCCAGCGGCCACTCGAGCTCGGCGTATTCCTTGGTGGTGGTGTAGCCCATCGGCAGGGTGATCAGCGCGCCGACGATTACCGCCTGCCAACCCCAGAAGGTGAAGGCGGCCATGCTGTCGGAGATCAGCCGGGTCTGGCAGGTGCGCTGCACCACGTAGTAGCTGGTGCCGAACAGCGCACAGCCCCCGAAGGCGAAGATCACCAGGTTGGTGTGCAGCGGACGCAGGCGGCCGAAGCTGGTCCAGGGCAGGTCCAGGTTCAGTTGCGGCCATACCAGCTGCGAGGCGATGAAGACGCCGAGGCCCATGCCAAGGATCCCCCAGACCACCGTCATGATGGCGAACTGGCGGACGACCTTATAGTTATAAGCAGTCGGACTGATTGCTGTGCTCATTGCTAAGGTTCCACGGTTTTGATGTTCTTGTTGGTCGAAAAATCGGCGCCAGTATTGATAACCACCGAGGTTACCGCAACGCAACTTTGGTACGCCGACCCGTGCCCGAGCCCGTTCACTGATGTCCCGCAGCGATCGGGTCTGGACGATTGTACACAAATAAATATTTGTAATGTGTACCGTTTTTCGTCTTTTTCTGATCGATCGGTCAAGCTTTTTATCGGGACGGCGACAGGCTACGCGCCGCGTCTGCTTCGGTCCTTTCGGAGCGAGGCCCACTGAGGCAACAAGCTTAGTTGTGTTCGGAGGGGGTGCAAGGAGGGGTAGAGCGGGGGAGGGGCTGCTTTGCAGCCCTTCGCGGGCTTGCCCGCTCCCACAGGTTCACCACAATACTTGAAATCTGTGGTTGACCTGTGGGAGCGGGCGAGCCCGCGAATGGGTGTTACTTGGCTGTCAGGTCTGGCGAAGCTTGATCCTGCGACAGGCTATACACATACGCGGCCAACAGGTGCACCTTGTCGTTGCCCTGGATCTCGGCCTGCGCCGGCATCTGACCCTGGCGGCCATAACGAATGGTCTGCTGCAGCTGGGCAAAGCTCGACCCGTAGATGAACGCCTGCGGGTGGGTCAGGTCTGGCGCGCCCATGGCTGGAGTGCCCTTGCCTTCGGGGCCGTGGCAGGCCACGCAGTTGCCGGCGAAGATATCCTTGCCCTTGGCCGCGTCGGCCTTGACCCCTTCAGGCAGGCTGCGGCCTGCAAGGTCGGTGAGCACGAACGCGGCCACATCGGCCACGCCCTGCTCGCCGATCACTTCAGCCCAGGCCGGCATCACGCCGTGACGACCGTTCATGATCGAAGCCTTGATGGTTTCCGCTTCGCCGCCCCAGCGCCAGTCCTTGTCGGTGAGGTTGGGGAAGCCATAGGCACCCTTGGCATCCGAGCCGTGGCACACCGAGCAGTTGGAGGCGAACAGGCGGCTGCCCATCTTCAGTGCTTGCGGGTCCTTGGCCACTTCTTCCACGGGCATGGCGGCGTACCTGGCGAAGATCGGGCCGAATTTCGCGTCGGCCTTGTCCATTTCCTTCTGCCATTCGTTGGCGCCGGTCCAGCCGTTTTCATAGCCCGGCAGGATGCCCTTCCAGTTGCCCAGGCCCGGGTAGAGGATCAGGTAGCCGACCGCGAATACCAGGGTGCCGACGAACAGCCAGAACCACCACTTGGGCAGCGGGTTGTCGTATTCCTCGATGCCGTCGAAGCTGTGGCCCATGGTCTGGTCGGTGGTGTTGCCCTGGCCCTTGCGGGTGGCGAGCAACAGCCAGGTCAGGCCAATCAGGCTACCGATGGTCAGTACGCAGATGTACGTACTCCAGAAGGTGGTCATTGCCCGTTACTCCTTTTTGCAGCAGGTTCCTGTCCGGCAGAGGGCAGGCGGTCGTCGACGAAGGGCAGCAGGCGCGCTTCGGCGAAATCATGGTCGCGGCGGCGGTTGAATACCCACAGGGTGAGCCCGATGAAGGCGATCATCACCACCAGGGTACCCAGGCCGCGGATCATGCCGATGTCGATTTCCATCGCACTCACCTCTTGTTCTTGATCGCGGTGCCGAGCACCTGCAGGTAGGCGACCAGGGCGTCCATCTCGGTCTTGCCCTTGACCGCGTCGCGGGCCCCGGCGATGTCGTCGTCGGTATACGGCACGCCCAGAGTGCGCAGGGTGCGCATCTTGGTATCGGTGTGGCTATTGTCGACCTGCTGGGCGACCAGCCACGGGTACGACGGCATCTTCGACTCCGGCACCACGTTGCGCGGGTTGTACAGGTGCGCACGGTGCCAGTCGTCCGAGTAGCGGCCACCGACCCGGGCCAGGTCCGGCCCGGTGCGCTTGGAGCCCCACAGGAAGGGGTGGTCCCACACGCTTTCACCGGCTACCGAGTAGTGGCCGTAGCGTTCGGTTTCGGCACGGAACGGGCGGATCATCTGCGAATGGCAGCCTACGCAGCCTTCGCGGATATAGATATCACGGCCTTCCAGCTGCAGCGCGGTGTAGGGCTTCATGCCTTCGACCGGTTTGTTGGTGACGTCCTGGAAGAACAGCGGGACGATCTGGGTCAGGCCGCCGATACTGACAGCGAACACCATCAGCAGCGCCAGCAGGCCGACGTTTTTCTCGATGACTTCATGTTTCATCAGGCAGGTCTCCTCAAGCCAGCTGGGCGTTCGCAGGGGCGACATCGAGCGCCGGCGAACGCACGGTGCGCCAGGTGTTCCAGGCCATCAGGAACATGCCGCTGAGGAAGATCGCACCGCCAACGAAGCGCACGATGAAGCCTGGGTGGCTGGCCACCAGGGTTTCCACGAACGAATAGGTGAGCGTGCCGTCGCTGTTGACCGCGCGCCACATAAGGCCCTGGGCGATGCCGTTGACCCACATCGAGGCGATGTACAGTACGGTGCCGATGGTGGCCAGCCAGAAGTGCGCGTTGATCAGGCCGATGCTGTACATGCGCTCCTTGCCGAACACTTTCGGGATGGTGTGGTACAGCGCGCCGATCGAGATCATCGCAACCCAGCCGAGGGCACCGGCGTGCACATGGCCGATGGTCCAGTCGGTGTAGTGGGAAAGCGCGTTGACCGTCTTGATGGCCATCATCGGGCCTTCGAAGGTGGACATGCCGTAGAACGCCAGCGACACCACCAGGAAGCGCAGGATCGGGTCGCTACGCAGTTTGTGCCAGGCCCCCGAGAGGGTCATCATGCCGTTGATCATGCCGCCCCAGCTGGGTGCCAGCAGGATCAGCGACATCACCATGCCCAGCGACTGTGCCCAGTCCGGCAGCGCGGTGTAGTGCAGGTGATGCGGGCCGGCCCAGATGTACAGGGTGATCAGTGCCCAGAAGTGCACGATCGACAGGCGATACGAATACACCGGGCGTTCGGCCTGCTTGGGCACGTAGTAATACATCATCCCCAGGAAGCCTGCGGTCAGGAAGAAGCCCACCGCGTTGTGGCCGTACCACCACTGCACCATGGCGTCGGTAGCGCCGGCATAGATCGAGTACGACTTGGTCATGCTGACTGGCAGTTCCAGGTTGTTGACGACGTGCAGCATCGCCACGGTGAGGATGAACCCGCCGAAGAACCAGTTACCCACGTAGATGTGTTTGGTGTTGCGTTTCATCAGCGTGCCGAAGAACACGATGGCGTAGCTCACCCAGACGATGGTGATCAGGATGTCGATCGGCCATTCCAGTTCGGCGTACTCCTTGGAGCTGGTGTAGCCCAGCGGCAGGCTGATGGCCGCCAGCAGGATTACCAGTTGCCAGCCCCAGAAGGTGAACGCGGCCAGGCCCGGTGCGAACAGGGTGGTCTGACAGGTGCGTTGCACCGAATAATAGGAGGTGGCGAACAGCGCACAGCCGCCGAAGGCGAAGATCACCGCATTGGTATGCAGGGGGCGCAGGCGGCCGAAGCTGGTCCAGGGGAGGTCGAAGTTGAGGGAAGGCCAGGCGAGCTGGGCGGCGATGAAGACGCCGAGCCCCATCCCGACGATTCCCCACACCACCGTCATGATGGCGAATTGGCGGACCACCTTGTAGTTATAGGCGGTACTGCTGGTTGTGTTCATATGGGTTCCCATCCACGGTTATTTGGCAGGCTTTACAGCGAGGCAAGCATGATTAATGGGCAAAGTGCCGGTATTGACGGGGATCAATGGGCGAAGATCGGAAATGTCCCAGGCTTGCGCTGCGATCCCCCGCACGTTCAGGGCAAGGACGGCTACAAGGGCTGCCTGATCCTGGCCCACGGCGCAGGTGCACCGATGGACAGCGGGTTCATGGAGCAAATGGCGCAAAGGCTTGCGGCGCTTGGGGTGGCGGTAGTGCGCTTCGAGTTCCCGTACATGGCCGAGCGCAGGGTTACCGGCGGCAAGCGGCCGCCAAACCCGCAGAAGGTGTTGCTGGAATGCTGGCGCGAGGTGTACAGGCAGGTGCGACCTTTGGTCGCGGGCAAGCTGGCGGTGGGTGGCAAGTCCATGGGCGGGCGCATGGCCAGCCTGCTGGCCGATGAACTGGAAGCGGATGCACTGGTGTGCCTGGGCTATCCGTTCTATGCGGTGGGCAAGCCGGAGAAGCCACGGGTCGAGCACCTGGCCGAATTGAAGACACCGACGTTGATCGTGCAGGGCGAGCGGGATGCGCTGGGTAACCGCGAGGCGGTGGCGGGGTACGCGTTATCGCCGGCGATCGAGGTGAGCTGGCTGGTGGCAGGGGACCATGACCTGAAGCCGCTGAAGGCTTCGGGGGTCAGCCATGAGCAGCACTTGCAGGCGGCGGCTGAGAAGGTTGCGGCATTCCTGAAGGATTAGTGCTGGATT
Source organism: Pseudomonas sp. B19(2017) (assembly GCF_002113165.1). Taxonomy (NCBI): domain Bacteria; kingdom Pseudomonadati; phylum Pseudomonadota; class Gammaproteobacteria; order Pseudomonadales; family Pseudomonadaceae; genus Pseudomonas; species Pseudomonas sp. B19(2017). The sequence goes on along the minus strand of NZ_NEJR01000009.1, from coordinate 138,177 downwards.
CTTCGCGGGCTTGCCCGCTCCCACAGGTACTGCACAGGCCCGCAAGCTTGTAGTGAACCTGTGGGAGCGGGCAAGCCCGCGAAGAGGCCGGACCAGGCTAGCGCTTAGTCGCGGTACTCGCACAGGTAAGCGGTATCCACCTTCACCTGCAGCTGGAACTTGCTGTCAGCCGGCACGTTGAACTTGTCGCCCGCCTTGAAGGTTTCCCAGTTGTCGCTACCTGGCAGCTTCACGGTCAGCGCACCCGAAACCACATGCATGATCTCGCGCTTGGCAGTGCCGAACTCGTATTCGCCCGGGGCCATCACACCGACAGTGGCCGGGCCTTCTTCGCCCGCGAATGCGATCGACTTGACGGTGCCGTTGAAGTACTCGTTGACCTGGAACATGGGCGACTCCTGAAAAGGGGGATGAAAAAGGGCTGGCCAGTATGCCCAAGGCCACGGGCCCCGTCATCTGCTTTCAGGTAGCGTCCGCCGGCAGGCTCAACGGCAGCAGCCGCGCGGTATTGCGCGCATCTTCCAGGGCCCGATGCTGCTGCCCGCAAAAGTGCATGCCGGCCAGCTGCAGTGCACCATTGAGCCCAGCAGGGCGCTGCAGGTGGCGGGCCTTGGCGAAGCGTTGCTTGAGGTTGATGTGCGGCAGGGTTCGCAACAAGCTGTCCAGGCCATGCTGTTGCCATTCCTGGTGCAGTTGCTGGCGGTCATAGTCGCCCCAGCTGACCCAGGCCTGAAGCTGCTCTCGATGGTGCCCAAGCCAGCGCTCGAAGCTTGCCCACACCTCGCGGAACGACGCGGCACTGTCCACGCTGGCCTGGCTGATGTGGGTCAGCTCACGGCAGAACGGGGTCAGCTGCGGCCGCCGCCGGGGCTTCACGAAGCGCTGGAAGTGGTCGACCTCGCGGCCTTCGCGGGTCACCAGGCTTGCGCCGATTTCAATCACTTCCATCTCTGTGACCGGCCACCCACCATTGTCGGTGGTGGCTTCAAGGTCGATCACCAACCAATGGCCCATACCAGGCTCCCTTGCAGATCCTGCTAGAGCGTAGCCAAACTCCAGGCATCCGGCACCCCCTGGCAATTTGCCCGTGGCTTTGGCACAAAGGGCCACGTAACGGCAGTTGTGTCCGGCCCGGAAAACGCCTAGCTTAGGCGGACCCAGGCATGAACCGTGATGAATGTCCGTCTTGACTCCAGCACCCGGCCTCAAGGCCCTGTTTTCCCTGATGCTGCTGACTGTGTTCTGGCTGGCGGCGCCGTCATGGGCGGCTGGTGCCGTCGAGGTGAAGATTGGCGCGGCGCATTTCCCGCCCTACACCGTGCGCCCGGAGCAGGGCGCCGACACAGGCCTGCTGCCGCAGCTGGTCGATGCGCTCAACCGCATGCAGCAGCACTACCACTTCGTTCTGGTACCCACGTCCATCCAGCGGCGTTTCGGTGACTTCCAGCAGGGCCGTACCGACATGGCCATTTTCGAAAACCCGCAATGGGGCTGGCAGCAGATTCCCCACCAGACCGTGGACATGGGCCTGGAAGACGCCGAAGTGTTCGTCGCCCGCCTGGCCGACGGTCGTGACCCGCGCTACTTCGACGACCTGCGCGGCAAGCGCCTGGCACTGTTCAACGGCTATCACTATGCATTCGCCGGCTTCAACCCCGACCCGGAATACCTGCGCACGACCTACAACGCGACCCTGACCTATTCCCACGACAGCAACCTGTTGATGGTGCAGGCCGGCCGCGCCGACATCGCCCTGGTCACGCGTTCCTACCTCAGCGATTTCCTGACGCGCAATCCGGCCAGCCGGGAGCGGTTGTTGCCTTCGCAGCGCATTGACCAGGTCTACCACCACTACGCCTTGCTGCGCCCGGGTGCACCCATCGGCGAGCAGTCGTTCGCAGCGCTGCTGCGCGCCCTGCGCGAGAGTGGCGAGCTGGCGCGCATCTTCGAGCCCTACCGCATCACGGTGGCCGCACCCCATAACTAAATTCCGGCGTGGCGGCAACGTTCTCAGCAGTGAGCCTTTTCTTCATTGCCGTGAGTCAAGTCCATGCCGTTCGATGCCGCTTCGCAACCCCAGTCAGTGCCACGCTGGCGCAGCCTCAGTGCCGAGGAGGGCGACCGCTGGCTGAGCCTGTCCCTCGAAGGCCGTCCGCTGATCCAGTTGCGCCTGGAGCTGGGCGCCCCCTTGCAGGTCCACCTTGAGCGGCTGTGCCCCGAGCGCCCCTGTCAGGCCTTGTGGGCCGCCTGCTATTGGTTGCTATCCCGCGACACGGTCTGCCAGCGCCTGGCCTGGTACCTGCCCGAAGTGCCGCCGCAGGCGTTGTCTCGGGCATTGACCAGTGGCCTGCTGCTGGCCGGCCAGCAGCCAGGCCAATACCTGTGCGAGCGGGCGCTGTTCTGGCAGTTGCCGCAGCCGTGGCTGGGGGAATCGGCCAGCGGGGCGTACCCGCAGCAGATGCACATCAGCAACGACAAGCGCCATCCGCGCCGCGCACCCAAGCCCCGTGGTGAAGTGTACCGGCGCTTCGACGCGCGGCTGGGAAGCTGGGTGTCGCTGCGCACCCTGGAGATCGAGCACGACCTGGAGCGCTTCAACCGCTGGCAGAACAACCCGCGGGTAGAAGCGTTCTGGCAGGAGGGAGGCACGCTTGCGCAGCACCGTGAATACCTGGGCAAGCTGGAAGCCGACCCGCATACCCTGACGCTGATCGGTTGCTTTGATGATGAGCCGTTTGCCTACTTCGAGGCGTACTGGGCCAAGGAAGACCGCATTGCGCCGTTCTACCCGGCTGATGACTACGACCGTGGTATCCACATGCTGGTCGGCGAAGAGCGCCACCGCGGGCCGCACAAGGTGGCCAGCTGGTTATCGGCGCTGGTGCACTACCTGTTTCTGGATGACCCACGTACCCAGCGAGTGGTAGCCGAGCCGCGTGCCGACAACGGCAAGATGATCGGCTACATGCACGACCAGTGCTTCCACTGCGACAAGGAGTTCGACTTCCCGCACAAGCGCGCGGCGCTGATGATTCTGGGGCGGGAGCGGTTTTTCGAGCGTTGCAGACTGGCTTGATATCGAGGTGGCTTCTTCGCGGGCGCGCCCGCTCCCACAGGTCCCCTCGGCTTTTGAAGGCTGTGCTTGTCCTGTGGGAGCGGGCGTGCCCGCGAAGAAGCAGGCTCTGCTCGATCAGGCTTGCCGGCTGGCCATCTTGCGGCAATGCACCAGCGCATCGCGGATCATGAAGTTGACCAGCGTCGGCGACACCCCCAGCTCCTTGGCAATGTCCTTCTGCGGCACGCCATGCAGGCGGTACATCTCGAAGGCATAACGGGTGCGCTGGGGCAGTTCGTTCAGCGCCTCGGCAATGTCATCCAGCGCCGCAAGGTTGATGTGGGTGGCTTCGGGGGAGGCATTCTGCACGACCACGTTCAGGCCTTCTTCCTCGCTGCCGGAGTACTTCAACTCCATGGCCTGCTTGCGGTAGTGGTCGATGGCCAGGTTGCGCACGATCTGGAACAGGTAGCTCAGTTGCGCCTTGAAAGAGGAGGTGATCTGCGGGGCAGCGCTGAGCCGGAAAAAGGCGTCCTGCACCACGTCTTCGGCGCGCGACCGGCAGCCGGTGATGCGGGCGGCGATCTTGACCAGGATGTTGCGGTTGTCGACGAAGGCCTGCAGTAATGGTGAATCGCACTTACTTGTGGATAGTTGTTCCGCCATGGAAATCACCTTGTCACAGAGGGGAAAGGACGCCCCCGAAGTTGGGAAGCTTCCTACGACGGGCGACAAGCTATTCAGAATGATAATGGTTGTCAAATGCGAAATGTAATTAGTTTCATGTGATTTCAGTTCTAAGGCGCAGCGATGGCTGGGTGCATGCCAGGCGCCACACCTCTCAAGGCATAAACCCACTAACTTTCACACAACCCAAAACCCCCAACCCCGCTAATTTCTCCCCCCGCCCATCCGTTCCCCTGTGTACACCTCAGGCCGCCACATGCCGCTCAACCCACGTTCGCGCAGCAGCCGGCCCGACCCAACCAGACACTGGCAGGAACACCCCATGACGGACGCCTTCGAACTCCCGCTCTCGCTGGTCCAGGCCTTGGCGCAGCGCGCCGCGCAGACCCCGGACAAAGTCGCCTTGCGCTTCCTGGCCGATGCGCCCGGCGAGCAGGCCGTGCTCAGCTACCGGGACCTCGATCAGCGCGCACGCACCATCGCCGCTGCCTTGCAGGCCCGGACCGGCTTCGGTGATCGTGCGGTACTGTTGTTCCCCAGCGGGCCAGACTATGTGGCGGCGTTTTTCGGCTGCCTGTATGCCGGCGTGATCGCCGTGCCGGCTTACCCGCCGGAGTCCGCGCGTCAGCACCATCAGCAGCGCCTGCTGTCGATCATCGACGACGCCGAGCCGCGCCTGCTGCTGACTGTCGCGGCGCTGCACGATAGCCTGCAGGGCCTGGAGGCCCTGACGGCGGCCAACGGCCCCGAGCTGCTGGCGGTGGATGGCCTGGACCCGGCGCTGGCGGCGAACTGGCGCGAGCCCGCGCTCAAGGGGGGTGACATCGCCTTCCTGCAGTACACCTCCGGCTCCACCGCACTGCCCAAGGGCGTGCAGGTCAGCCATGGCAACCTGGTGGCCAACGAACAACTGATCCGCCAAGGCTTTGGCATCGACCTCAACCCCGACGACGTGATCGTCAGCTGGTTGCCGCTGTACCACGACATGGGGCTGATCGGCGGCCTGCTGCAGCCGATCTTCAGCGGCGTGCCCTGTGTGTTGATGGCGCCGGGCTACTTTCTGGCCCGGCCGCTGCGCTGGTTGCAGGCCATCAGCGAATACGGCGGCACCATCAGCGGCGGCCCCGACTTCGCCTACCGGCTGTGCAGCGAGCGGGTCAGCGAGGCCTCGCTGGCCGGGCTCGACCTCAGCCGCTGGCGGGTGGCCTATTCCGGTTCCGAGCCGATCCGCCAGGACAGCCTGGCGGCCTTCGCCGACAAGTTCCAGGCTTGCGGTTTCGACCCACAAAGCTTCTTCGCCAGCTACGGCCTGGCCGAAGCGACCCTGTTCGTCAGCGGCAGCCGCCGCGGCCAGGGCATCGCTGCGCTGGAGCTGGACGCCGCAGCCTTCGCCGCCAACCGTGCGGAACCTGGCAAGGGCAGTGTGCTGATGAGCTGTGGCTACCCGCAACCCGGGCATGCCGTGCGCATTGTCGAACCACAAGGCCTGCAGGTGCTGGGCGACAACCAGGTGGGCGAGATCTGGGCCGGCGGCCCGAGCATCGCCTTGGGTTACTGGCGCAACCCCGAAGCCAGTGCCCGCACCTTCGTCGAGATGGACGGCCAGACCTGGCTGCGTACCGGTGACCTGGGCTTCATGCGCGAAGGCGAAATGTTCGTCACCGGGCGCCTGAAGGACATGCTGATCGTGCGTGGGCAGAACCTGTACCCGCAGGACCTGGAAAAAACCCTCGAGCGCGAAGTGGATGTGCTGCGCAAAGGCCGGGTGGCGGTGTTCGCCGTTGAGCACCAGGGCGAGGAGGGCATCGGCGTGGCGGTGGAAATCAGCCGCAACGTGCAGAAGGCGATCAAACCCCAGGACCTGATCAAGACCCTGCGCCAGGTGATCGCCGACGCCTGCCGCCAGGCCCCGGCCGTGGTCCTGCTGCTGAACCCGGGCGCGCTGCCCAAGACCTCCAGCGGCAAGCTGCAGCGATCGGCGTGCCGCTTGCGCATGGACGACGGCAGCCTGGACTGCTATGCCCGCTTCCCTGAGGTGTGCGAGCCCGTTGCCATGGGTGCGGCCGGCGATGAACTGCAGGCGCGCATCGCCGCTGTGTGGCGCGACAGCCTCAAGGTCGAAGCGGTGGCGGCAGACGACCACTTCTTGCTGCTGGGCGGCAACTCCATCGCCGCCACCCATGCCACCGCACGCCTGGCCGATGAGCTGGGCATCGACCTGGGCCTGCGCACCCTGTTCGAGGCGCCGGTACTGGCTGACTACGCCAAGGCTGTGGCCGCGATCATCGCCGAAGGCGGTGGCCGGGTCGGCGCCATCGCTACCCTGGAACGCACCCAGGCACTGCCCCAGTCGCTGGCGCAAAACCGCCTGTGGCTGCTATGGCAGCTGGACCCGCAGTCGGCGGCCTACAACATTCCGGCCGGCCTGCAGTTGCGCGGTGAGCTGGACGAAAGTGCCCTGCAAGCGGCCTTCCAGGCGCTGGTGGCTCGCCACGAATCGCTGCGTACCCTGTTTGCCGAAGAGAACGGCCAGGCCCTGCAGCGCATCCTGCCGCAACAGGCGTTCAACCTTCGTCGCCTGGACCTCGAAGGCCTGGCCGCCGAGCAGGTCGCCGCCCAGCGGGAAACCGAGGCCCGCCAACCGTTCAACCTGACCCAGGGGCCGCTGCTGCGGGTGACCCTGGTGCGCCTGGAGGATGAAAACCATCAGCTGTGGGTGACCCTGCACCATATCGTCGCTGACGGTTGGTCGCTGAACATCCTGCTCGATGAATTCGCCAAACTGTACGCCGCCCATTGCCAGGGCCTTGAGGCCAGCCTGGCAGCGCTGACCCTGGGCTATGCCGACTACGGCACCTGGCAGCGACAGTGGCTGGCCGCAGGCGAAGCCGAGCGTCAGTTGCAGTACTGGCAGGGGCGACTGGGTGGCGAACTGCCGGTGCTCGACCTGTGCACCGACCACTCGCGCACCAGCCAGCGCGCCTACAGCGCCGCGCGCTTCAGTCTCAAGGTACCGGCCAGGCTCACCGACGCACTCAAGGGCCTGGCCCGCGAACAGCAGGCCAGCCTGTTCATGGTCTTGCTGGCCGGCTGGCAGGCGCTGTTGCACCGCTACAGCGGCCAGGCCGATATCCGTGTCGGCGTGCCCAACGCCAACCGACCGCGCCTGGAAACCCAAGCGATGGTCGGCTTCTTCATCAATACCCAGGTGCTGCGTGCGCAACTCGATGGCCGCCTGCCATTCGCTCAGCTGCTGGCCCAGGTCCGCCAGGCCACCCTGGACGCTCAGGCCAACCAGGACCTGCCGTTCGAACAGCTGCTCGAAGCCTTGCCCGAGGCGCGTGAGCAAGGCCTGTTCCAGGTCATGTTCAACCACCAGCAGCGTGACCTGTCTGCCCTGCGCCGCCTGCCGGGCCTGCTGGCCGAAGAGCTGCCGTGGCACAGTCGCGAAGCCAAGTTCGACTTGCAACTGCACAGTGAAGAAGACCACCAGGGCCGCCTGAGCCTCGCGTTCGACTATGCCGCCGAACTGTTCGATGCCGGCACCGTCAAGCGCCTGGCCCAGCACCTGCTGGCCCTGCTCGAGCAAGTGTGCGCCGAGCCGCAGCTAGCGCTGGGCGAGGTGCAATTGCTTGATGAGCCTGGCCGCATGCAACTGTTCAGTTGGGGCGAGGCACCGGCTGCGACGCCGCAGCGCCTGCTGGTCGAACAGCTCAATGACCAGGCACGCCTGACTCCGCAGCGCACCGCTCTGGTGTGGGAGGGGGGCAGCCTGGATTATGCCGAGCTGCACCAGCAAGCCAACCGCCTGGCCCACTACCTGCGTGACAAAGGCGTCGGTCCCGACACCTGCGTGGCCATTGCCGTCGAGCGTTCGCCGCAGCTGTTGGTCGGCCTGCTGGCCATTCTCAAGGCCGGCGGTGCCTATGTGCCGCTGGACGTCGATTACCCGGCCGAGCGCCTGGCCTATATGCTCGCCGACTGCAAGGCTGGCCTGTTGCTGAGCCACAGCAGCCTGCTGGGCAAGCTGCCACAGGTGGCGGGCGTCAGCGCCATCGCCCTTGATCAGTTGCACCTGGACAGCTGGCCGAGCCATGCCCCCCGCCTGCACCTGCATGGCGACAACCTGGCCTATGTGATCTACACCTCCGGCTCCACCGGCCAGCCCAAGGGGGTGGGCAATACCCACGCGGCACTGGCCGAGCGCCTGCAATGGATGCAGGCCACCTATGCGCTGGGCGACAGCGACGTGCTGATGCAGAAGGCGCCGATCAGCTTCGACGTGTCGGTGTGGGAATGCTTCTGGCCGCTGGTGACCGGCTGCAAGCTGGTGCTCGCCGGCCCCGGCGAGCACCGTGACCCACAGCGCATCGCGGCGTTGGTGCAAGCCCATGGCGTGACCACGCTGCACTTCGTGCCGCCGCTGTTGCAGGTATTCATCCAGGAGCCGCAGGCGGGTGCCTGCAGCAGCCTGCGCCGGCTGTTCTCCGGTGGCGAAGCGCTGTCCGCCACGCTGCGTGACCGCGTGCTGCAGGTGCTGCCACAGGTGCAACTGCACAACCGCTATGGCCCGACCGAAACCGCCATCAACGTAACCCACTGGCACTGCCAGGCTAGCGATGGCGAGCGCTCGCCGATCGGTCGCCCGCTGGGCAATGTGCTGTGCCGCGTGCTGGACGACGAGCTGGAACTGACTGCCCCAGGTGTACCGGGCGAACTGTACCTCGGCGGCGCAGGCCTGGCCCGTGGCTACCTGGGTCGCCCCGGGCTCACCGCCGAGCGTTTCGTGCCCCGTGCGGACGGCAATGGCGAGCGCCTGTACCGCAGTGGCGACCGCGCCCGCTGGCAGGTGCAGACCGAGGCGCTGGAATACCTTGGTCGCCTCGACCAGCAGGTCAAGGTGCGTGGCTTCCGGGTCGAACCCGAGGAAGTCCAGGCCTGCCTGCTGGCGCAAGCGGGGGTCGAACAGGCGCTGGTGCTGATCCACAAGGATACCGTCGGTGCGCAACTGGTCGGCTATTACAGTGGCAGTGCCCAGCCTGATGCCTTGCTGACGGTGCTGGCGGGACAACTGCCGGCCTACATGGTGCCGGCACAACTTATCCCGCTGGCGCAGATGCCACTGGGCCCCAGCGGCAAGGTCGACCGCAAGGCATTGCCGGCCCCGCTGTGGCAGCAGCGTGAGCATGTCGAGCCGCAAACCGAGTTGCAGCAGCAGGTTGCCGCCATCTGGCGCGAGGTGCTGAACCTGCCGCGCATCGGCCTGCAGGATGACTTCTTCGCCCTTGGCGGCCACTCGCTGCTGGCCACTCAGATTGTGTCGCGCACGCGTCAGGCCTGCGATGTCGAGCTGCCGCTCAAGGCCCTGTTCGACGCCAGCGAGCTGGGTGCCTTCTGTGCCGAGATCGCGCGTATCCGCGCGGCCGGCGAGCAGAACCTGCAAGGCGCAATCGTCCGCGTCGACCGCCGTCAGGCAGTGCCGCTGTCGTACTCGCAGCAGCGCATGTGGTTCCTCTGGCAACTGGAGCCGGACAGCCCGGCGTACAACGTCGGCGGCATGGCGCGCCTGCGCGGCACCCTGCATGTGGATGCCTTCGAGCGCGCATTGCAGGCGCTGGTGGTGCGCCATGAAACCTTGCGCACCACCTTTCCCAGCATTGATGGCGTGCCGTACCAGTGCGTGGCCGAAGACAGCAGCCTGCACCTCGACTGGCAAGACTTCAGCGCCTTGCCCGCCGATGCTCGCCAACAACGCCTGCGCCAACTGGCCGATGACCAGGCGCACCAGCCGTTCGACCTGGAGCGCGGTCCGTTGCTGCGTGCCTGTCTGGTCAAAGCCGAAGAGCGTGAGCACTTCTTTGTGTTGACCCTGCACCACATCGTCACCGAAGGCTGGGCCATGGACATCTTCGCCCGCGAACTGGGCGAGCTGTACGAGGCCTTCGTCGATGACCGTGAATCGCCGCTGGCGCCGCTGCCGGTGCAGTACCTGGACTACAGCGTGTGGCAACGGCAATGGCTGGAAAGCGGCGAGGGTGCGCGCCAGCTGGCCTATTGGAAGGATCGCCTGGGCGATGAGCACCCGGTGCTGGCATTGCCGGCGGACCGCCCGCGCCCGGCCGTGCAGAGCCACCGTGGCGAGCTGTACCGCTTCGAGCTCGACCCGGCGTTGGTCGCTCGCGTACATGCGTTCAACAGCCAGCGTGGCCTGACCCTGTTCATGACCATGACTGCCACCCTGGCCGCCTTGCTGCATCGCTACAGCGGCCAGCGTGACCTGCGCATTGGCGCGCCGGTGGCCAACCGCATCCGCCCGGAAAGCGAAGGCCTGATTGGTGCGTTCCTCAACACCCAGGTGCTGCGTTGCGAGCTGGACGGCCAGATGACCGCCGCACAGTTGCTGGAACAGGTGCGCCAGGTTGCCATCGAAGGCCAGTCGCACCAGGACCTGCCGTTCGACCAGCTGGTAGAAGCCCTGCAGCCACCGCGCAGCAGCGCCTACAACCCGCTGTTCCAGGTGATGTGCAACGTGCAGCGCTGGGCCTTCCAGCAAAGCCGCCTGCTGGCCGGCATGCAGGTGGATTACCTGGTCAACGACGCCAGCGCCACCAAGTTCGACCTGTACCTGGAGGTGACCGACCTCGACGGCCGCCTGGGTTGCTGCCTGACTTACAGCCGTGACCTGTTCGACGAACCACGCATTGCACGCATGGCCGAGCACTGGCAGCACCTGCTGGCCGGCCTGCTCGACAACCCGCAGCAGCGCCTGTGCGAGCTGCCGATGCTGAGCAGCGCCGAGCAGCAGGTGCTGGCAGGCCAGTTGCAGGGCGAGCAGGCTTTCGCGCACGACCAGACCGTGCACGGCCTGTTCGCTGCCCAGGCGGCGCGCACGCCACACGCTGGCGCGTTGACCTTCGCCGGCCAGCACATGACCTATGCCGAACTCGACCAGCAGGCCAACCGCCTGGCCCGCGCCCTGCGCGAGCGTGGCGTCGGCCCGCAGGTGCGTGTGGGCCTGGCGCTGGAACGTTCGCTGGAAATGGTCGTCGGCCTGCTGGCCATCCTCAAGGCCGGTGGCGCCTACGTGCCGCTCGACCCCGAATACCCGCTCGACCGCCTGCGCTACATGATCGAAGACAGCCGCATCGGCCTGCTGCTCAGCCAGCGCGCGCTGCTGCAAAACCTGGGGCAGTTGCCCGAAGGTGTGGCGTGCTGGAGCCTCGAGGACGACAGCGCCAGCCTGTCGGCCTACAGCGATGCGCCGTTGGACAACCTCAACCTGCCGCAGCATCAGGCCTACCTGATCTACACCTCCGGTTCCACCGGCCAGCCCAAGGGCGTGGTAGTCAGCCACGGCGAGTTCGCCATGCATTGCCAGGCGGTGATCGCCGCGTTCGGCATGCGCAGCGATGACTGCGAGCTGCACTTCTATTCGATCAACTTCGACGCCGCCAGCGAACGCCTGTGGGTGCCGCTGCTGTGTGGTGCCCGGGTGGTACTGCGCGCCCAGGGGCAGTGGGGCGCCGAAGACATCTGCCAGCTGGTGCGCAAGCAACAGGTGAGCATCCTCGGCTTCACGCCTAGCTACGGTAGCCAGTTGGCGCAGTACCTGGCCGGGCAGGGCGAGCAGTTGCCCGTGCGCCTGGTCATTACCGGTGGTGAAGCGCTGACCGGTGAACACCTGCAGCGCATCCGCCAGGCCTTCGCGCCGCAGCAATTCTTCAACGCCTATGGGCCGACCGAAACCGTGGTCATGCCGCTGGCCTGCCTGGCACCACAGACACTACCGGCGGAGCTGGGCAGCGTACCGATCGGCCGCGTCATCGGCAGCCGCACGGCCTACATCCTCGACGAAGACCTGGCCTTGTTGCCGCAAGGCGGTATTGGCGAGCTGTATGTTGGCGGCGCCGGCCTGGCCCAGGGCTACCACGACCGCCCGGGCCTCAGCGCCGAGCGCTTCGTCGCCGACCCGTTCGGCAGCGAAGGCGGGCGCCTGTACCGCACCGGTGACCTGGTGCGCCTGGGCAGCGATGGCCTGGTCGAGTACGTCGGCCGTGCCGACCAGCAGGTGAAGATTCGGGGTTTCCGCATTGAACTGGGCGAAATCGAAAGCCGCCTGCAGGCGCATGCCGATGTCGACGAGGCCGTGGTGCTGGCCCTCGACCTGCCGGGCGGCAAACAGCTGGTGGGTTACCTGGTGTGCAGGCAGGCCACTGCCGACAGCGAGGCCCAGGGCCTGCTGCGCGACGCGGTGAAGGCCGATGCCCGCCAGCACCTGCCGGACTACATGGTGCCGGCGCACCTGGTGCTGCTCGACAGCCTGCCGCTGATGGGCAACGGCAAGCTCGACCGCCGTGCGCTGCCGCTGCCGGACCTGGAGCAGGCGCGCCAGCAGTACCAGGCACCTGGCAACGAGGTGGAAGCGCAACTGGCGCAGATCTGGCGCGACGTGCTCAACGTGGCCCGGGTTGGCGTGCAGGATAACTTCTTCGAACTGGGCGGCGACTCGATCCTGTCGATCCAGGTGGTCAGCCGGGCCCGTCAGGCCGGCTTGCAGTTCACCCCGCGCGACCTGTTCCAGCATCAGACCATCCAGACCCTGGCGGCCATCGTTCAGCGCAGCGAAGCCGCCAGCAGCATCGAGCAGGGCCAGCGCCAGGGCCAGACCGGCCTCACGCCGATCCAGCACTGGTTCTTCGACAGTGAAGTGCCACAGCCGCAGCACTGGAACCAGGCTGTTCTGCTGGAGGCGCGCAAGCCGCTGGATGAGGGGGTACTGGAGCGCGCCTTGGCCGGCCTGGTGCAGCACCACGACAGCCTGCGCCTGCACTTCAGTCAGGCCCACGGCCGCTGGCAGGGCGAATATGCCCGGCCTGGCACCGGGCAGTTGCTGTGGACCGCCACGGTTGCCGACTTCGCCGATTGCCAAGCGCTGTACACCGACCTGCAACGCAGTCTCGACCTGGAACAGGGCCCACTGTTGCGCGCCTTGCTGGTAAATGACGGGCAGGGCGGCCAGCGGCTGTTGCTGGCGATCCATCACCTGGTGGTCGATGGGGTGTCGTGGCGCGTGTTGCTGGAAGACCTGCAGGCGCTGTACCGTGGCCAGCCGCTGCCGGCCAAGACCCACGCCATGGGCGACTGGGCCGCACGCCTGGCCAGCTATGCCGGCAGCGATTCGCTGCGCGACGAACTGGGCTGGTGGCAAGGCCAGTTGGGCGGTGTGCGCCGCGAACTGCCCTGCGATCACCCGCAGGGCGGCAACCTGCATCGCCACGCCGGTACCCTGGCCATCGGCCTGGATGTCGCGCAGACCCGGCAGTTGCTGCAACAGGCCCCGGCGGCCTACCACACCCAGGTCAACGACCTGCTGCTGACCGCGCTGGCGCGTGCCCTGTGCCGCTGGAGCGGCGACGAAGAAGTGCTGGTACAGCTTGAAGGCCATGGCCGTGACGGGCTGTTCGAAGACATGGACCTGACCCGCAGCGTCGGCTGGTTCACCAACGCCTACCCGCTGAGCCTGCGCCCGCTGCCAGGCGAGGACGACGCGGCGCGGGCGGGTTCGATCAAGCGCATCAAGGAGCAGCTGCGCCAGGTGCCACACAAAGGGCTGGGCTACGGTGTGTTGCGCTACCTGGCGGATGAGGCCGGGCGCGAGCAGATGGCAGCCTTGCCGCAGGCGCGCATCACTTTCAACTACCTGGGCCAGTTCGACCAGCAGTTCGACAGCACAGCCCTGTTCCAGCCGTTGGACGCTCCGGCCGGCCTGGCCCACGACCTCGATGCACCGTTGCCCAACTGGCTGAGTGTCGATGGCCAGGTGTATGGCGGTGCCCTGCAACTGCGCTGGACCTTCAGTGCCGAGCGCTACGACGAGCGGACCATCGCCCGCCTGGCCGAGGCCTATCGCCAGGAGCTGCTGGCGCTGGTCGAGCATTGCCTGGCGGATGGCAACGGCAGCTTCACGCCGTCGGACTTCCCGCTGGCGCACCTCACCCAGGCGCAGATAGACGCGCTGCCGGTACCGGCAGCGCAGATCGAGGACGTCTACCCGCTGACGCCGATGCAGGAGGGCATGCTGTTACACACCCTGCTGGAGCCGGGCACCGGCCTCTACTACATGCAGGACCGCTACCGCATCAACAGCGCGCTCGACCCCGAACGCTTTGCCCAGGCGTGGCAGGCGGTGGTGGCGCGCCACGAAGCGCTACGCGCATCGTTCAGCTGGAACACCGGCGAGGCGATGCTGCAGATCATCCACAAGCCGGGCAACACACCGGTGGACTACCAGGACTGGCGCGGCCTCGATGACGACGCCCAGGAGCAGCGCCTGCAGGCCCTGCACAAGCAGGAACGCGAGGCCGGTTTCGCCCTGCTCCGCGAGGCGCCGTTCCACCTGCGCCTGGTGCGTGTGGCCGACCAGCGCTACTGGTTCATGATGAGCAACCACCACATCCTCATCGATGCCTGGTGCCGCTCGTTGTTGATGAACGACTTCTTCGAGATCTACCAGGCACTCGGCGAAAACCGTCAGGCCCAACTGCCGGTGCCACCGCGCTACCGCGACTATATCGGCTGGCTGCAACGCCAGGGCCTGGACGACGCGCGCGCCTGGTGGCAGGCCAACCTGGCCGGCTTCGAACGTGCCACGGCCATCCCCAGCGACCGCCCGCTGCGCCATGACCATGCTGGTACCGGCATGGTCGTCGGCGACTGCCATACCCGCCTGGCGGTGAGCGACGGTGTGCGCCTGCGCGAACTCGCCCAGGCCCACCAGCTCACCGTCAACACCTTCGCCCAGGCGGCCTGGGCCCTGGTATTGGCGCGCTACAGCGGCGACCGCGACGTGGCCTTCGGCGTGACCGTGGCCGGGCGCCCGGTGAGCATGCCGCAGATGCAGCGTACCGTCGGCCTGTTCATCAAAAGCGTCGCCTTGCGCGTGAAGTTGCCGGTTGCCGGTGAGTGCTGCAGCGTACGCCAATGGCTGCAGGGCCTGCTGCAAAGCAACATGGAACTGCGCGAGTACGAATACCTGCCGCTGGTGGCGATCCAGGAGTGCAGCGAACTGCCCAAGGGCCAGCCGCTGTTCGACAGCCTGTTCGTGTTCGAGAACGCGCCAGTGGAAACCGCCGTGCTCGACCATGCCCAGCACCTGAACGCCAGCTCCGACTCGGGCCGTACCCACACCAACTTCCCGCTGACAGCGGTGTGCTACCCGGGCGATGACCTTGGCCTGCACCTGTCGTTCGACCAGCGCTACTTCGACTACCCGACCGTCGAGCGCCTGCTGGCGGAGTTCAAGCGCCTGCTGCTGGCGCTGGTGCAGGGCTTTGAAGGAGAGGTGGGTGAACTGCCGTTGATCGGCACCGAAGAACAGCGCTTCCTGCTTGAAGACTGCAACCGTACCGAACGGTCTTATCCGCTGGAGCAGAGCTACATCGCGCAGTTCGAAGCACAAGTGGCCGCGCATCCGCAACGTACTGTGGCCCGTTGCCTGGAAGCATCCTATGACTACGCCGGGCTGAACCTGGCGGCCAACCGCCTGGGCCATGCCCTGGTGGCTGCCGGGGTCAGCATTGACCAGCCGGTGGCACTGCTGGCCGAACGCGGGCTCCCGTTGCTGGGCATGATCGTCGGCAGCTTCAAGGCCGGCGCCGGCTACCTGCCACTGGACCCGGGCCTGCCGGCGGCGCGCCTGCAAAGCATCCTCCAGCTCAGCCGCACGCCGGTGCTGGTGTGCAGTGCGGCCTGCGCCGGGCAAGGGCAGCTGTTGCTGGATGAGCTGGAGCTGGCGACACGGCCGCAGTTGCTGGTTTGGGAAGACATCCAGGCCAGTGCCGTTGCCAGCCACAACCCAGGCATCCACAGCGGGCCGGATAACCTCGCTTATGTGATCTACACCTCAGGCTCCACCGGCCTGCCGAAGGGGGTGATGGTCGAGCAGCGCGGCATGCTCAACAACCAGCTGAGCAAGGTGCCGTACCTGGCACTCGGCGAGCAGGACGTGATCGCCCAGACGGCCTCGCAAAGCTTCGATATTTCGGTGTGGCAGTTCCTTGCAGCGCTGCTGTTCGGCGCCAGGGTGGAGATCGTGCCGAACGCCATCGCCCATGATCCGCAGGGCCTGCTGACGCATGTTCAGGCTACCGGCATCACTGTGCTGGAAAGCGTGCCCTCGCTGATCCAGGGCATGCTGGCCAACGACCATCAGGCGCTCGACGGGCTGCGCTGGATGCTACCGACCGGCGAAGCCATGCCGCCGGAGCTGGCGGCGCAGTGGCTGCAGCGTTATCCGCAGATCGGCCTGGTCAACGCCTATGGCCCTGCGGAGTGCTCGGATGACGTGGCGTTCTTCCGCGTCGATGCCGCCTCGACCCGTGGCAGCTACCTGCCAATTGGCACGCCGACCGACAACAACCGCCTGTACCTGTTCGACGAGGAACAGATGCTGGTGCCTCTGGGTGCGGTGGGCGAGCTGTGCGTGGCTGGCACTGGCGTGGGCCGTGGCTATGTCGGCGATCCGGTGCGCACGGCGCTGGCGTTCATCCCCCATCCGCATGGCGCGCCGGGCGAACGCCTGTACCGCACCGGCGACTTGGCGCGTCAGCGCCCGGACGGGGTGCTGGAGTATGTCGGGCGCATCGACCATCAGGTGAAGATCCGCGGCTACCGCATCGAACTGGGCGAGATCGAAGCCCGCCTGCACGAGCAGCCGGAAATCCGCGACGCTGCCGTTGGCGTGCAGGAAGGCGTCAATGGCAAGCACCTGGTGGGTTACCTGGTGGCGCATCAGGGCGTTGCTACCGACGCCGCGTTGCTGGAGCAGCTTAAGCAACGCCTGCGTGCCGAGTTGCCGGAGTACATGGTCCCACTGCACTGGGGCTGGTTCGACAGCCTGCCGCACAATGCCAACGGCAAGCTTGATCGCAAGGCCCTGCCGGCGATCGACATCGGTGGCCAGCACAGCCAGGCCTACCAGGCGCCGCGCAACGAGCTGGAAGAGGTACTGGCCGGTATTTGGGCCGATGTGCTCAAGGCCGAGCGGGTGGGGGTGCACGACAACTTCTTCGAGCTGGGCGGGCATTCGCTGCTGGCCACGCAGATCGCCTCGCGGGTGCAGAAGCAGCTGCAGCTGAACGTGCCGCTGCGGGCGATGTTCGAGTGCAGCACGGTGGAGGAACTGGCCGAGTATGTGCAGGGGCTGCAGGGCAGCGTGCTGGATGACGACAAGGTCGACCGGCTCAGTGACCTGATGGCGGAGCTTGAGGGGCTGTGATCTGAATAAATGAGGCCTGCACCGTCCCGGTAGGAGCGGGTTCACCCGCGAACACCGGCGCAGCCGGTGCCATGCACCGAGCTGGCTGCTTCGCGGGCTCGCCCGCTCCCACAGGATCACCACAGCCTTCAGGGCAGGTGCATTACCTGTGGGAGCGGGCGAGCCCGCGAAGAGGCCGGTGCAGACGCCGCATCTTTCAGCGCTTGCCAAGAATCTTCCCAAGCAACTCCGGCCGCGGCGCGCCTTGCTGGCTCTGCAGGTTGCCCTGTTCATCCTGATAGAAAATCGCCGGGGTCGCCTGCAAGCCCATTTCTTCCATCAGCGCCATGTTCGCTGCCAGCTTCTGCTGCACCGCCTCCGGCACCTGCTCCAGCGGTTTCAGCGTGCTGGCCTTGCCGGCCTTTTCATGTTGCTGCAGCGCCTTGGCCGGGTCTTGCGCCGCCAGCAGCGCCGCCGACTTGCCCGGGCTGTCCTCGCGGATGATGCCGACCATGATATGGCGCAACTGCACCTTGCCCGACTCCACCCACGGGCGCGCCTGCTCCCAGAACATGTTGCAGTACGGGCAGTTGGGGTCGCTGAACAGGTACACCTTGCGCGGTGCATCGTCCTTGCCGTCGGCGATCCAGGCGGTTTTCTCCATCTTCGCCCAGATTTCCTTGCTCATTGGCGCATATACCAGCTTTTTCAGCGGCTCGGCACTGAGGTCCTTGCCCTGCTCGTCGAACAGGCTGCCGACCAGTACATGCTTGCCGTCAGGGGTGAGGTACAGCGCCAGGCCGTTATTCTGGTACTCGGCGGCATACCCGCGCAGGCCATTGGGCGCGTCGAAGCTGCCTTTGATCACGGCGCCCTTGGCTTGCAGTTGCTGAATCGCCTTGGGCAGTTCTTCGGCCTGCAAGCCGGGGGCAGCCAGCAGGGCCAGGGACAGGGGCAGCAGTGCAGTCAATCGCATGTCAGTTTCCTTGTGCGGCAGGGGCGGGCGCGGTGGCCCGGTCGAAAGGCTCCAGGGCGTGGCGCAGGCTGGCCCGGGACAGCTCGCCGAGGTGGCTGCCGATCAGCCGCCCGTCGGCGTCGTAGAAAAGGGTGGTGGGCAGGGCCATGGAACCGACGCGTTGGGCCAGCAGGCCGGTGCCGTCGAACAGCACGTGGGTCAGGCTCAGGCCGGTGGTGGCGAGGAAGGTGCTGACGTTTTCCGGGGTCTCGCCCTGGTTGACGAACAGGAAGGTCACGTGCGGGTATGCGCTTTGCGCCTGTTGCAGCACCGGCATTTCGCGTCGGCAGGGCGGGCACCAGGTGGCCCAGATGTTGATCACCAACGGTTTGCCGCGGTAACTGTGCAACGCTACGGATTGGCCGCTGGCGTTGCGCAGGCTCAGTTCGGGTAGCTCGGTGCCTTTGCTGTACAGGTGGCCACCGAGGCTGGCCAGGCCCCAGAACAGCGCGCCGCTGAACAGCGCCCAACCCAGCGGGCGGCGCAGGCCCGGGTTGCGCCAGCCCTGCCAGAGGGCACCGAGCACGATACCGGCCAGGCCCGACCAGAACAGGAAACCGCCATCACGGATATCGATGATCTGTAGCGGGTCGTCCTGGTACATCGGCCAGTAGGCCAGCACGAAACCGGCACGGGCGCACAGCACGCCGATCAGGAACAGGTTGAACAGGGCCGATTCCGGGCTCTCGCCGCCACGCCGGGCGACCCACCAGCCGACTACGCTGGCGATCACCAGGGCGGTGAGCATCAGCAGGTGGTTGAGGGCCATGGTCAGTGGCCCGAGGGTTACGGTCAGCATCAGCCTTGGCTCCTGGTCTGGGCCCAGTGTTGCAGGAACTCCGCCGCATCCACTTCCCCGGTGATGCGCCGCGCTCGGCGTTCGTCACCTTCCGGGCCAACCCAGATGATGCTGGGCGGGCCGGGAACCTGGTAGCGCTGCAGCAGGGCTTTGCTGGCCGGGCTGTCGGCGGTCACGTCCAGGCGCAGCAGGTGTACGCCGGCCAGGCCGGCCTGCACGTCGCTGCGGGCGAACACCTGTTTTTCCATGACCTTGCACGACACGCACCAGTCGGCATAGTAGTCGAGCATCACCCACTCGCCACGGGCCTTGGCCGCATCCAGTTCGCGTTGCAGGTCTTCGGGGCGGCTGACGGTGACGAAGGCGTCCTCGGCGTGCAGGCCGGCGGCCGGCGCAGCCGCGCCAGCGGCGAACGGGCGCAGCGGCTGCCAAAGGTCGTCGCCACCGGCCGCAGCACCCACCAGCAGCAGGCCGCCCCACAGGGCACCCAGCAGCGGCACTGCGCGCAACGCCGGCAACCGCTGCAGGGCTGGCCAGGCGGCCCAGGCCAGGGCGATCAGCAAGGCGCCGCTCAGGGCCAGCAGCAAGGCTGCGGGCAGCAGGCCGCGTACGGTGTACAGCGCCATGCCCAGGAACACGAAGCCGAACACGCCCTTGACCCGGTTCATCCAGGCGCCCGGGCGGGGCAGGTAGCGGTTGCCCAGGGTCACCAACAACAGCAGCGGCACGCCCATGCCCAAGCCGAGGCTGAACAGCACCAGCGCGCCCTGCAGCACGTCGCCGCTCTGGGCGATGTACAGCAACGCGCCGGCCAACGGCGCGGTCATGCACGGGCCCATCAGCAGGCCAGACAGCGCGCCGAGCAGTGCTGCGCCATACAGGTTGCCGCCACGGGTGCCTTGCCCGGCACGGTCCAGGCGGTCACGCAGGGCGGCAGGCAGTTGCAGTTCGAAGGCGCCGAACATCGGCAGGGCCAGCAGCACGAACAGCCCCGCCAGGCTGCCCAGCAGCCAGGGTTGCTGCAGCCAGGCCTGCAGGCTGGCACCCAGCAGCGCGGCGACCACGCCGAGGGCGGCATAAACCAGGGCCATGCTCAGTACATAGACCCCCGCCAGCACCCAGCCGCGCCGGGCACTGGCGCCATTGCCCAGCACCAGCCCGGCGAGGATCGGCAGCATCGGCAGCGTGCAGGGGGTAAAGGCCAGCAACAGGCCCAGGCCGAAGAACGCCAGCAGGCTCCAGGCCAGGTGGCCTTGTTGCAGGTCGCTGGCCAATGCCTGATCACTGGCTTGTTCGGCCGCCGGCGCCACACTGCCACCCAGCTCGATCAGCGTGGTTTGCGGCGGGTAGCACAAGCCAGCGTCGGCACAGCCCTGCCAGCCCAGGCGCAGCTGGCCCTGGGCATCGGCCGGAAGCAGCAGTTCGAGTTGGTCGCGGTACACCGCACTGTCGCCGAAGAACTCGTCGTGATGGTTGAGGGCGGCTGGCAGTTGCGGGTGGTGTTCGGCAGGCAGACCGTCGAATTTCAGGCGTTTCTGATACAGGTAGTAGCCTGGCTGGATCTGGAAGAACAGGCGTATCTGGCCATCGGCCTGGCGGTCGTGGGTCAGCACGAAGGCCTGGTTGACCGGCAGGAAGTCGGGTTTGACAGCGAACGGGTTGGCCTGCAACGGGCCGGCCAGCAGCAGTGTCAGGAAGAGCAGGAGGATGCGCATGTCTTCGCCTTGGCAGCACATTGAAAGGTGTCATGCTGGCTTGGGTCGATTAACCCAAGGTTAAACACTTCCTGCAAAGGGCAGCGCTGTGGAACGCTACGCGATGCCAGGCCAGCCGCGACAGCCTCACTTGGCGTCATCGCCAATGGGGCTTGCCATGCCGACATGGCAATGGTTGCATTGGCTCATGATTCGGAAAAATCGTTGGCCTGACCATGCTTGCTGAGATTGTCCTTACAGGTGTAATGGGCGCCAGTGCTACCTCCATCAAGCGTCGGGTAGCGCTGTGAGCGTGGTCGCGCTGGTGCTGGCGGCAGGAAGCGGCCGGCGTTTCGGTGCCGACAAGCGCCGGGCGACCTTGGCTGATGGTCGCAGCCTGCTGGCCCATAGTGTGGAACGGGCTCGGGCAGTATTCGATGATGTGCGCGTGGTGTTGCGCGCGGGCGAGTGGTGCGAGGATTTTGGCTTGCCTGCCGATTGCCGGATTATCGTCAGCCCGGATGCAGCGTCGGGCATGGGGCACAGCCTGGCCGCCGGCGCCAGGTCGTTAGCTGACAGCAAGGCGCAGGCGGTGGCGATCTTGCTGGGTGATATGCCCTGGATCGAAGCGGCAAGCTTGCGTCAGTTGGCGGAAGCCGCCAGTACATCGAGCATCGTGTTACCGCGGCATGCGGGGAAGCAGGGGCATCCAGTGATCTTCGGGCGCGATTTCTGGCCGGCACTGGAGCAATTGGCCGGGGATGAAGGGGCGCGCGCGGTGGTGCGGGCGCACCGGGATTGTTGCTTGGTGGTTGAAGTGGAGGATGCTGGGGTGTTGCTGGATGTAGATACGCCGCAGGGGTTGCTTTAGGCCCTGGTGTTCGCCACCACCCCCAAGACGAACACCCCAATCCACCCCACAATAGGTCCATAATCCCCCCTTAATCCCCCCATAGTGCAATGCCAGCGAGACCACTCCGGGAGCCCCACCATGCACGTTCTGCTCTGCGAGGACGACGACCTGATCGCCGCCGGCATCTGCGCCGGCCTTACCGCCCAGGGCCTGACCGTGGACCGGGTGGGCAACGCCGCCGATGCGCGGGCGATGCTGCAGGCAGCGCAATTCGACGTGATGATCCTCGACCTTGGCCTGCCCGACGAAGACGGCCTGAAGCTATTGCGCCGCCTGCGCGAGAAAGGCGAGACACTGCCAGTGCTGGTGCTCACCGCCCGTGACGCGGTCACCGACCGGGTCGATGGCCTGCAGGCCGGCGCCGACGACTACCTGCTCAAGCCGTTCGACCTGCGCGAGCTGGCCGCACGCCTGCACACCCTGCTGCGGCGGGTGGCCGGTCGGGCGGTGAACGTGATCGAACACGGCCCGCTGCGTTACGACCCGAGTAGCTGCGAGGCAACGCTGGCAGGGCAGCCGGTCGACCTGTCGCGCCGTGAACAGGCCCTGTTGCAGGCGCTGCTGCAGAACCCGGGGCGAGTGTTGTCCGGCGAGCAACTCAAAGACTGCGTGTACGGCTTCAGCGACGAAGTCGAGAGCAATGCCCTGAACGTGCATATCCACCATCTGCGGCGCAAGCTGGGCAATGGCATCGTCGAGACCGTGCGCGGCCTGGGTTACCGCCTGGGCCCGGCGCAGGCGCCGGAGGGGGCTGCACCATGAGCCTGCGGGTACGCCTGAGCCTGATCCTGGGCAGTGCCTTCGTGATCATCTGGGTGCTGGCCGCGGCGTGGATGCTGCGCGACCTGCGCCAACAGATGATGTTCTCTCTCGACCAGCGCCTGGTGGCTTCGGCGCGCATGGTCGCCGGGTTGATCGACCAGCTGCCGCAGCCGCTGACCGCCAAGGGCGGGGAGGCGCACTTTTCCGCCGACCAGTTCAGCGTGCCGGATGGCATGGCCTGCCAGGTCAGCTCCCTGCGTGGCGAGATCCTTGCCAGCAACCACAAGCACGATGGCGCCATGGACGATGAGCGCAGCGGTTTCCGTGACCAGACCATCGACGACGCGCTGTGGCGCACCTTCACCTACAACCATGGCGATGTGCGCATTACCACCGCCGACCGGCACATGGAGCGCGAGGCGCTGAACCAGTCGATCCTGCTGGCGGCCTCGGCGCCGGTGCTGATGGCCCTGCTTGGCAGCCTGGGGTTGTTGTGGATCGGCCTGGGCAAAGGCCTGGAGCCGCTCAACCGCATGCGTGATGCCCTGCGCCGCCGGCGCGCGGACAGTGTCGAGCCGCTGCAGGTGGCGGGCATGCCCAGCGAACTGCAACCGTTGCTGGAAACCCAGAACCAGCTGTTCCTGCGCATTGCCCAGACCATCGAGCGTGAACGGCGCCTGACCGATGATGCCGCGCATGAACTGCGCAGCCCGCTGACGGCGATCAAGACCCATCTGCAGGTAGCGCGGATGACCGATGGCGCCGTACGCGAGCAGGCGCTGGAGCATGCCGAGCAGGGCGCCGATCGCATGCACCGCACGCTGGAGCAGTTGTTGATGCTGGCGCGGGTGGAGGGCAGCCTGTCGTTCGAGGATGGCGTGCAGTGCAGCGCCGAGCAGGTGGCCCGCCAGGCGGTGCAGGATGCCGGTGGCGGCGACAACCGGCGCATCGTGCTGCGCTTGCCGGAAGAGGCCACGCAGATTTACCTGGGCATGCCGGCACCGTTGGCGGTGGCAGCGCTGCGCAACCTGCTGGACAACGCCCTGCGCCATGGCGGTGATGAGGCGGTGGAGCTTGAGGTGCAGATGGCTGACGGCCAGGTCGGCTTCATGGTACGTGACCACGGCCCGGGGATTGCCGAGGCGGACCTTGAGCATCTGACCGAGCGCTTTTGGCGTAACGGGCAGAGTGGTGGTTGCGGGTTGGGGCTGGCGATCGTGCAGGCGATCGTGCAGCGTTGTGCTGGCAGCCTGAAGTTTGACAGCCGCAGTGACGGGTTGCGGGTGTTGTTGCAGGTGCCGGCGCGTTCGGCCAGCTAATCTTCACTGTCTGTGCCGGCCCTTTCGCGGGCTTGCCCGCTCCCACAGGTACTGCACAGGGTCTGAGATGCATGCGATCCCTGTGGGAGCGGGCAAGCCCGCGAAAGGGCCGGCGCAGGCAGAGTAAAATACAGTAATAACCGCTAAATCCTCCCCGCACTCAAGCGTTTCCCAAGCGACGAACACCCGCACTTTCGCTTGCTTGCGAGGATTCACCCATGCCCACCGCTTCCTGCCTTGCCAAGGTCCCGCCGGCCAACACGCCGCGTGTCTTGTACGAGTTCACCGATTCACCCTTGCTGCAACGCCAGCAGCAACAGGAGTCCAACGCCCGCAGTTACCCGCGCCGCATTCCGCTGGCGCTCAAACGCGCCCGTGGCATCCATGTGGAAGATGTCGAAGGCCGGCAGTTCATCGATTGCCTGGCCGGCGCCGGCACCCTGGCGCTGGGCCACAACCACCCGGTGGTGGTCGAGGCGATCCGGCAGGTACTGGCCGATGAACTGCCCCTGCACACCCTGGACCTGACCACGCCAGTCAAGGACCGCTTCGTCCAGGACCTGTTCGGCGTGCTGCCAGAGGCGTTGCGCCGTGAGGCCAAGGTGCAGTTCTGCGGCCCGACCGGAACCGATGCGGTGGAAGCCGCACTGAAGCTGGTGCGCACCGCAACCGGCCGCAGCACCGTGCTGGCCTTCCACGGTGCCTACCATGGCATGAGCCAGGGGGCGCTGAGCCTGATGGGCAGCCATGGGCCAAAGCAGCCGCTGGGGGCGTTGCTCGGCAACGGCGTGCAGTTCATGCCGTACCCCTACGACTACCGTTGCCCGTTCGGTTTGGGCGGCGAAGCCGGGGTCAGGGCCAACCTGCATTACCTGGAAAACCTGTTGCTCGACCCGGAAAGCGGCGTGCCGCTGCCGGCGGCGGTCATTCTGGAAGTGGTGCAGGGCGAGGGCGGGGTCATCCCGGCTGATATCGAGTGGCTCAAGGGTGTACGCCGTATCACCGAGCAGGCCGGCGTGGCGTTGATCGTCGATGAGATCCAGAGCGGTTTTGCCCGTACCGGGCGCATGTTCGCCTTCGAGCATGCCGGCATCGTCCCGGACGTGGTCACCCTGTCCAAGGCCATTGGCGGCAGCCTGCCGCTGGCAGTGGTGGTGTACCGTGACTGGCTGGATACCTGGAAACCGGGCGCCCACGCCGGCACTTTCCGTGGCAACCAGATGGCCATGGCGGCGGGCTCGGCGGTGATCGGTTACCTGGTAGAGCATCGTCTGGCCGAGCATGCCGAGGCCATGGGCCAGCGCCTGCGCCAGCACCTGCAGCAGTTGCAGCGGGATTATCCGCAGTTGGGTGATATTCGCGGGCGTGGCCTGATGCTTGGGGTGGAACTGGTGGATACGCAAGGCCAGCGGGATGCGCTTGGGCATCCGGCGGCCAACCGTGAGTTGGCGGCGAAGGTGCAGCGTGAGTGCCTCAGGCGCGGGCTGATCCTGGAGCTGGGTGGGCGGCATGGGGCGGTGGTGCGCTTCCTGCCGCCGTTGATCATCAGTGGCGAGCAGATCGATGAGGTCGCGCAGCGGTTTGCCGAGGCGCTGATCGCGGCGGTCTGACCGATTGCCGGGGTCGCTGCGCGACCCTATCGCCGGCCGGCTCCCACGGGTACAGCGCAAGCCTTCCGGTCGGCGCAGTCCCTGTGGGAGCTGGCTTGCCGGCGATAGGGGCGCAAAGCGCCCCCCCTGGTAATCCTGATTACCAGCCGCGCCCAGAGTTCACCCAGAAGTTCACCGAAAGCGAGGTGGTCACAGACTCCACCTGGTGGAACCACCCTTCAGGCAGGAACAACAGGTCACCGGCCTGCAGCACCACGCGCAGGAACGGCACTTCGCGCGCCGCCGGGAAACGCTGGTAGTCCGGGGTGTCGGGGTTGAAGTCGCAGCCGTCCAGGCCGCCCTTGGGGCTGGTCGACCAGGTGCCCAGGGCCGGGCGATGGTGCGGCGCGGCAAGGATGAACGACTTCTGCCCCCATACCTGTGCGAACAGGTTGTCGGTGTCGTCGCGATGCAATGGCGTCAATGTGCCCTTGGGGCCGATCCATATGCGCGGCGCAATGAACTTGTCGCGGGCGAAATACTGCGGGAAGCGAATCAGCGTCAGCAGCTTTTCCGGCACGATGTTGTTGCCCATGTAGGCCGGGGTTTCGCCGGGTTTGGC
This sequence comes from Pseudomonas sp. B19(2017), assembly GCF_002113165.1. NCBI lineage: Bacteria > Pseudomonadati > Pseudomonadota > Gammaproteobacteria > Pseudomonadales > Pseudomonadaceae > Pseudomonas > Pseudomonas sp. B19(2017). Next base: position 112,467 of record NZ_NEJR01000009.1, on the reverse strand, counting down.
AGGGGTGTCGAGCGAGGCGATGAAGTCGGCCATGGAGGTGGAGCGGAAGTCACGGTCGGTGGAGAAGGTCTTCTTCACGTAGTCGCCGTGCCGGGTGATGCCCTGCAGTTCGGCGAAATGTTCCAGCGAAGCTTCGCGGCCCATGGTGAACAGCGGCCAGTCCTGCAGGGCATCGCTGATGACCACCGGCGCCCCGTGCTCCAGGTATTCGCTCTGGAAGCGCGCCAGCGACAGGTCGGCGCGGGCAATGCGTGCCACCTCACGCTGTGCCGGTTGCGCGGCCGACAGCCGTTCGCTGAAGCGTGCCGGTGTCGGGTAGCGTTGGTTCATCGACACCTTGGTCGCCGGCGCACCGCGGCGGGCGTTGCTGATGATCTGCGGCAGCAGGGTGGCCAGGCCCATGTTGCCGCTGATCTTCAGGCGGGCGCTGGCGAACAGTTCTTCGACGTTGGCGGTGCCGCCCATGATGCCGATGAAGTCACGCTCGGCCACCTCGATGGTGACGTCCGGGGCGCTGTGCCGGCCGGCGCCGGTGCGGCTGCTGTCGCGCACCTCCGACCAGAAGGCCCGGTCCTGGCTGAAGACGAACTGGAAGACGCCTTCGATGCCGACGGCATGGGCGTTGTCGAACAGTTTGCTGAGGATGCTCTGAAGGTCCACGGTATGCCTCTGGCGGTCTTTCGTTGTGCAGGAATGACGAGTGCCCGCACCAACGATTTAGCCGTGTGGGCGGGTAATTTTTTGCCATGCTGCTACGTCCCGTAGGGAGGCTCGAGTTACATTTCACCCAAGGAACCCCATATGGCACTGCACCCTGATCTGGCAGCATTTCTGGAACTGGTCGAATTTGGCCGGCTGACGGGCAGGAGCTTGCCCATGCACGCGATGGATGTGGCCCAGGCCCGTGCCGAGTTCGAAGGCAGCTCGCAGGTGCTCGACCCGAGCCCGCCCGGCAACGTCATGGCCAGCGAGTTGCAGATTACCGCGCGCGACGGTGCCTGCCTGGCTGCTCGTCTGTACCGCCGGGGCGATGCGGGGGCTGCCTTGCAGCCCGTGATCCTTTACCTGCATGGCGGCGGCTACGTGGTCGGCAGCCTCGATTCGCATGACTCGGTGTGCCGCCGCCTGGCAGCCCTGGGCGAGTTCGCGGTGCTGGCGGCAGACTACCGGCTGGCACCGGAGCAGCAGTTCCCGGTGGCCCTGCACGACGCGCTGGACGCGGCCAACTGGCTGGCCGAGCAGGCGGCGTCGCTGGGCCTGGACAATCGCCGGGTGGTGCTGGCAGGGGACAGCGTGGGCGCGAGCCTGGCGGCGGTGCTGGCCATTACCGCGGTGGAGCAGCCCGAGGCGCTGGCGTTCAAGCCGCAGGCACAGTTGCTGTTCTACCCGGTGACCGATATTTCCTGCCAGCGTGAGTCCCATCGCGAGCATGCCGAGGGCTACCTGCTGGAAACGGCCACCCTGGAGTGGTTCTACCAGCACTATGCACCGCTGCCCGTGCAGCGCCAGGACTGGCGGGTGTCGCCGTTGCTGTCGACGCTGCGCCAGCCTTTGGCACCGGCTTACCTGTTCGTGGCCGAATATGACCCGTTGCATGACGAGGGCATGGCCTATCGTGACTGGCTGCTGGCGGGGGGCACGGCAGTGACCTTTGCCCGGGTGGAGGGGTTGACCCATGATTTCTTGCGCATGTCGGGGATCGTCGGGCAGGTGGACGAGATTTACCGGGATGTCGGGGAGTGGTTGAAGCGGGTCGGCGGCCAGTCCTGACTTGGCTTCGCCGGGGGGGCGCGTTGCACCCCATCGCCGGCAAGCCAGCTCCCACCCCGACCACACCGACTTCAAGTCATGTGCAGTACCTGTGGGAGCCGGCTTGCCGACGATAGGGCCGGTACAGGCAACCTTCAAGCGCGCAGGTAGCGCTTCAGACTATCCACCAACCGCTCAATCTCCGCCTCGGTATTCAACAACCCAGGCGCCGTCCGCACCACCGGCCCGACATCCCGCGACACTGCATCGACCACAATGCGCTGGCTGTTGAGGTGCCGGGCAATCTCGTCAGCATCCTGCCCGGCGACCCGGAAGAAGGTGAACCCCGCCGAATACTGCGTGCTGCGCGGTGTCACCAGCTCGACCCCCGGCAGCACTTCAAGACGCTGCCTGAGATAGCCATTGAGCCCGTGAATCCGCGCCTGCACCGCCGCCTTGCCCAGCTGCAGGTGAAGCTCGAACGCCTTGCCCAATGCCCAGCGGTGCTCGAACGCGTGGTAGCCCCCGGGCGTCATCACCGTGGCAAAATCCTCATTCTCGGAAAACGTGGCAATGGTCGGGTTCAGCTGCTTCATTTCCGTGGACGCCGCGCAGATGATCCCGGTACCCCGTGGCCCGAACATCCACTTGTGGGTGCCGGCGATGAAGTAGTCGCAGTTGAGATCTGCAAAGCGCATGTCTTCGACACCGAAACCATGCACACCATCGATCACGTAGATGATCTGGTCGTGCTCGTCACGCTGGCGATTGACCTCGCGCACCAGCGCGCCAATCTCGCCTACGGGCAGTTTCACGCCACTGCCCGAGTGTACCCAGGTCATGCCCAGCACCCGGGTTTTCGGCCCGATGGCCGCCGCGAGGGTGGCCAGTACCTGGTCGCTGTTGACCTTGGCGGGTTCGTCGAACAGGCGCAACCGGTGCACCGTTGTGCCATCGCGCAGGGTGCGAAAACCCATGGTATGACGGGCGGCCGAATGCTCGTGCACGGTGGTGAGAATTTCCTGCCCCGGGGCAATCTTCAGCCCGCCATAGATCAGCCCCAGGCCTTCGGTGGTGCTGCCGGTCAGGGCGATTTGCCGGGGTGTCACTTCGAGGTAGCGAGCGGCCCATTCACGCACGGCGGCTTCGTGCTTCCACTCCGACTGGCTGTCCCAGTCGACCATGCGGGCCGGGTGGCGGTCGAAGCGGGCACGCAGCGCCTCGATGGCTTCGCGCACGGGCCGTGGGTGCGAGGTGATCAGGAAGTTGGCAAAGTGAGCGTACGCCGGGTCAAGCTCGAACAGGTTGCGAAACGCGGCCCAGTCGCCGGCGTTCACAGGTGGTGCAGCTGCCGCTTGGGCGCCCGGCAGCAGTGGGCCTGTGAGGGGCAGGGCGGCGGCAAGCAGGCCGGCCTGCTTGAGAAAGGTGCGACGATCGTTCATCAAATGGCTCGCAAGGGTCAGGGGGATGAGGTGGCGACAGGTTGCGCGGCGCGCTGCACCTGCTCCCACACCCGCAGGAAGTTGCCGCCCCAGAGTTTGGCGATATCCGCTTCGGAGTAGCCGCGGCTGATCAGTTCGGCGGTGACGTTGCGTGCTTCACTGGCGTTCTGCCAACCGTCGATGCCGCCGCCTTCGTTGAAGTCCGAGCTCAGGCCGACATGGTCGATGCCGACCTTGCGCACGGTGTAGTCGATGGCGTCGCCATAGTCCTTGAGCGTGGCCGGCGGTTCTTCCTCGAGAATGCCGTACAGCGCGTTGGCGTATTGGCCGACCTTCTGTTCGGGCCAGCCGGCGATCACCGGGTCACCGGGCATCAGTGCGTAGTCGAGGTTGGCCAGTGGCGGCAGGTCGTAGCGGGCGCGCAGGGCGTTGAGTTTGTCCTGGGTCTTGCGGCTCAAGGGCTTGAGGTAGGTGGAGAAGGCCACCAGCTGGATCACGCCGCCGCTGCCCTTGATCAGCTGCAGCTCCTTGTCGGAGAGGTTGCGCCTGATATCGACCATCGCCCGTGGCGCCGAGTGCGAGGCCACCACCGGTGCGCGGCTGAGGGCGATGGCCTGGGCCAGCGCCTTGCTGGACATTTGCGACACATCGATGATCACCCCCAGGTCGTTCAGGCGCTGCACGGCGCGCTTGCCGACCGGCGACAGGCCGTCCAGGGCATCGGCGGTGTCATTGAAGAACGGCAGCGGGCGCGAGGAATCGGCCCAGCTGTTGTTGCCCACGTAACTGAAGCCGAACATGCGCACGCCTCGCGCAGCCCAGCGGTCGAGCTGGTCGATGTCATCACCCAGTGCATAGGCGTTGAGCATGCTGAGGAACACCGCAAACTTGCCTTCGCCGTGCAGGCGCCGCATGTCTTGCGGGGTGTAGGCAATACCCACCTGCTGCGGGAAGTCGCGAACCATGGCGGTGATGGCGTTGTAGCGCACTTCCTGGGTGTGGCGGGCGGCCTCGACGAAGCCAGGGGTGGGGCGGTGCGGGGCATCGTCACCGGTCCAGGATTCTGGCCAGGCGAAAATGGTCAGGGCCGCACCGGACAAACGTCCGCGTGCGGCCTTGGCCAGGTCGAAGCGGCCATCGCCATCCTTGTCGGCCTCGCTGCCCTCGGTGCCGAAGGTCAGTGGCAGGGTGACATGGCTGTCGAACGAGATGATGCGTTCCTGCAGGTCGTTGGCCTGGCGGGTCACCTCCCTGGAATAGCCGGCAGGTGTGGCGAAGTAGTGCCAGGCGGCGAACCCGGCGCCAGCGGCAACCGCCGTGGCCAGGCTGATAAACAGGGCTTTCTTCCAGCGTGGAGTCGTCATCTTGGTCTCAATAGGTTCACCGTCGAGGGATGGGCACAGAGGCCGCCGCTACCTGCAGTGAACGAGCTCGCGCCTGGGAAATTTAGCCGCGTATGCTCCCTGTACGCCGCTAAATTTCACCTGCCGTGCAACGTTCTAGCCTTGGACGGGCCGTGCCCCATGGCCGCAATGAATGCACAGGTATGCAATGACGATTTCCCGACGCGGTTTCATCGCCGGTGTGGCACTGACGGGTGTGGTGGTGCCCGGTGCGCTGGGGGCGCTGTATGTGCAGCGCCAGCGTGCCGCCGAGGAATTCCCGGAAACCCCTGGCGAGGCCGTCGTCGAGTTGGCCGATACCCGCCTGCAGCAGTTGGGCGATACCCTGCGCGGGATCTGGCGCTGGACCCTGCAGGGCAAGGATGCGGGGTTGGACGGCCTTCCCACAGGTGAACTGGAGCTATTCCTGGATGTGACAACCAGTGGGCGCGCCCTGCGCGGTTACCTGGATACCCCTGAGCGCCTGCGTGGGCAGGAAGAGCCGCGCTACCGCGTGGTAGGCGACCTGTTGGCGGACAAACCGGGCACCCTGCGCTGGCGCCTGTTTTCGGCCCGGGCCCGCTATGAATGCCACATCGTGCTCGACGAGGTCTGGGGCCGGTTCGGCAACGCCGGGCCGGCGACCCTGAACGGGCGCATTGCACGCCTGGACCGCGCGCTGACATTGCCGGTGGAGGATAACCAGTTCCTGGCCTTGAAGCGCACCTTCCCCGAGGCGCGCGAGCGTACCCCGCTGAACCCGCGACTGCTGGCCTGGCTGATAGCCCCGGAGCATCGTCTGTTCCACCAGCTGTGGCACGCGTCGCGGGACAAATGGCACAAGCTGGGCAAGGACAAGCAGGCCGCCCTGCGTGGCCTGGGCTGGCAGCCCGGGCCGCGTGACCGCGAGCGTGACGCGCGGGGCCGGCACAAAGACCGCAACGGCTCGGGCGAGGACTTTTTCTTCATGCACCGGCACATGCTTGGCAGTGCCCGTGCCCTGCAGGACTTGCCGTCATGGCCGCGCTTCCCGCTGCCGCAGCCGGAACTGGAGCGCGACCGCGCCGGGTTCGCCCGCTACTTCGACAACCATGACGGCAATGCCCTGCCGCCCACCTGGCTGGCCAGCGGTGATGCGGAATACACCCAGTGGGTGCGCGACATCAAGACACCGGATACCTTCCATGGCAACTTTCAGGTCTGGGAGTCACGCTACACCGACCCGGAGTACCTCAGCACCCTGACCCTGGGCCAGTTCGGTTCCGAGGTGGAACTGGGCCTGCACGACTGGCTGCACATGCGCTGGGCATCGGTGCCGCGTGACCCGTCCAACGGCATGCCGGTACCGACGGCGCGCACGCCGGATGATTTTGCCGAACGCTGGTTCGCCGAGCAGAACGATTTTCTCGGTGACCCGTTTTCATCACATGTGAACCCGGTGTTCTGGCACTTTCACGGTTGGATCGACGACCGCATCGAGGACTGGTTCCACGCCCATGAGCGGTTGCACCCGGGCGAGGTACGGCGACTGGAAGTCAATGGCGTGCCATGGTTTGCGCCAGGGCGCTGGGTGCAAGTGGCGGATCCGTGGCTGGGCCCGGATACTCACGGCTGCTCGACGGTGCCGGGTTTGCGGCCCGGGCGCAGTGTAGAGATGGACCCGGAGACCATGAAGCTGGCGTTGCGCATCATCTACAGCGATGACGACCTGCTCGACAAGCTGCGGCCCAAGGTACCGCAACGGCCGTGGTATGCGCGCAATCTGAAGGTGCGGAGCTAGTCGCTGCCTGTACCGGTCCTATTGCCGGCAAGCCGGCTCCCACAGGTACAGCGCATGCCTTGAGCCCTGCGCAGGCCCTGTGGGAGCTGGCTTGCCGGCGATAGGGCCGGTACAGGCGACCTTACTGGCGGACCACCCACCCACCCCCCAAGGCCTTGTACAACGCCACGCTCCCCTGCAACCGGGCCAGACGCAGTTGTGCCTGCTGGTCCTGCGCCGCATACAAAGTGCGCTGGGTCTCCAGCACGCTCAACAACGTCTCCGCTCCCGCGCCATAACGCTGCTGCGCCAGGTCGAACGCCAGCCGCGCCTGCGCCACCTCGTCATCCTGCCACTGCCGCTGACGGTCCACGCCGTGGATCGCATTGAGGGCTTTTTCGACATCGGCAAAACCGGCCAGGATGCTGCTGCGGTAGGCCTCCAGCAACTCTGCCTGCTCAGCCTCGGCCAGTTCATGCGCGGCACGCAGCCGGCCGTTGTTGAACACCGGCGCGACCAGGCCGCTGGTGAGGGTGTAGTAGCCGCTGTCGAACAAGTGGGCGAAGGTATTGGCGCCAGCCCCCAGATTGGCCCCGAGGGTGAGTTTGGGCAGCATGGCGGCGCGGGCGACCTGCACGTTGGCGCTGGCGGCGGCCAGGCGTGCTTCAGCCGCGGCAATGTCCGGGCGGCGGGTGAGCAGTTCGCTGGGCACGCCGCTGCCTATGGCGGGCCATTGCAGGGTGATGATCGCCTCCTGGCTGGCCGGTAGCGCCTGCACCGGTTCGCCGAGCAGGGTCGCCAGGGTGACCCGGCTGTCTTGCCACTTCTGTTCCAGTAACGGCAACTGGCGTTGCTGCGCGGCCACCAGGCTGCGCTGCTGGGCCAGCTCCAGGCGCGTGGCGGAACCGCTGCGCTGGCGTGCCTCGACCAGGCCCAGCACATCCTGGGCATTGCGCAGGTTGAGGCGGGCAATGCGCAACTGCTCCTGCAGGGCCAGGCCTTGCAGGTAACTGTCGGCCACCGCGCTGACCAGGGTCAGCGCCACGGTCTGGCGGTCGAAGCGGCTGGCATCCAGGCTGCGCAGAGCGCTGTCGCGGGTTGCCCGCAGGCCGCCCCAGAAGTCGATTTCGTAGCTGGCGCTGAGTTGCATGTCGAACGAGGTACTGGTGGGTTCGTTGCTGCTGACATCCAGCTGGTCGTTGCCCTCACCGTGCAGCAGGCGTTGGCGGCTGCCGTTCAGGCCCAGCGTCAGCTCCGGCAGCAGCGGGGCGCCGGCGATGACCGCGCGGGCCTGGGCCTGACGCACCCGCGCCGTGGCGGCGGCCAGGTCATGGGCATTGTGCAGGGCGTGTTGCACCAGGCGGTCGAGCTCGCGGCTGGCGAAGGCTTGCCACCACTGGGCCGTTGGCCATTGTGCCGAGGTTGTTGCGACCTCGCCTTGCCAGGCGGGTGGCGTGGCGATGCCGCTGGCGGGGGTGGGCGGCGTACTGCAGGCGGCGAGGCATACGCATAAGGTCAACAGGCTGATGCGGCTTGGCAGAGTCATGGGTTATACGCTGGTAAGGGCTTTGACCGGGTCGAGGCGTGCGGCCTTGCGCGCGGGCATGAAGCCGAACACGATGCCGGTGACGACGGCGCAGGCGAAGGCGCCGAGCATGGCGGGCAGGGCAAAGGCCACCGCCACTTCGGCCAGCATCAGGCCGCCACCGATGGCCAGGGCCAGGGCGATGCCGGCCAGGCCGCCGACCATCGACAGCATCACTGCCTCGCTGAGGAATTGCCGCAGGATGTCGCGCTGGCGCGCGCCGGTGGCCATGCGGATACCGATTTCACGGGTGCGCTCGCGCACGGTCATCAACATGATGTTCATCACGCCGATGCCGCCCACCAGCAGCGAAATCGCGGCGATCGCCCCCAGCATCAGCGCCAGGCTGTTCTGCGTGCGCGCCTCGGCCTGGATCAGCGCCGCGTCATTGGTCAGCTCGAAGTCCTGGCGGCCGTTGTGGCGCTGGCGCAGCAGCTTGTCTATGGCCGCTTCGGCTTCGTTGACCCGCGTGGAGTCCAGGGCGGCAACGGCGATGTAGTCCGGGTCGCGCTGGCCGAACAGGCGGATGGCTGCAGCGGAGTAGGGCACCACGATGCGCCCGTCGCTGTCCTGGTCGCCAGAGCTGGCGCCCTTGGCGGCCAGGATGCCGACTACCTGGAACGGCACATTGCCAATCAGCAGGTACTGCCCCACAGGGTCGCGGCCAGGGTCGAGCATCTTTTCCCGCACTTTCTGGCCGATCACCGCCACCGCGGCAGCATTGGCTTCATCGGCATCGGTGTAGAAGCCGCCTTGCACCGCAGGCCAGTTGAAAATCTCCGGGAACCCGGTGTTGTTGCCACCCACATAGAACCGCTGGCTGTTGTTGCCTTGGCGCACCATCATCTTTTCGCCGATCACCGGCATCACGTGTTTGACCTGCGGCAGTTGGCCGATGGCAGCGACATCGTCGAGGGTGATGGTGCCGGCCTGTTCGCCCGGGCTTGCCGGCTTGCCGTTGAGGTAGAGGATATTCGAGCCGAAGGCGGCCATCTGCGCCATGACCTGGCGCTTGCTGCCTTCGCCCACGGCCAGCATCACCACCACCGAGGCCACGCCGATGACGATGCCCAGAAGGGTCAGGGCGGTGCGGAAGCGGTTGACCCACATCACCCGCCAGGCTGCCTGCAGGGCTTCGAGCAATTCGCCTTTCCACGCCCCGTGCAAAGTCGCGCCACGGTCCAGGCGCTGGCGCAGCTGCTCGGCCTGCAGCCCGCGGCCGTGCTCGACCGTGGGCTGTTCGCCGGCCGAATCGCTGATGATCAGGCCGTCACGGATTTCGATCACGCGCTGTGCCCGCGCCGCGACGTTGCGGTCATGGGTGATCAGGATGATCACATGGCCCTGGCTGGCCAGCTCGTCGAGCAACGCCATCACTTCGGTGCCGCTGTGGCTGTCGAGGGCGCCAGTGGGCTCGTCGGCGAGGATGATATGGCCGCCGTTCATCAAGGCCCGGGCAATCGACACCCGTTGCTGCTGGCCGCCAGACAACTGGTGCGGGCGGTTGCCGGTGCGGCTGGCCAGGCCCAGGCGGCCGAGCAGGGCGCTGGCGCGGGCGTGGCGTTCGTTGGCAGCGATACCGGCATAGATGGCCGGCATTTCGACGTTTTCCTGGGCCGAGCCCGATGGGATCAGGTGGTAGCCCTGGAACACGAAGCCAAACGCCTCGCGGCGCAGCCAGGCCAGTTCGTCGCTGCCCAGCTCGGCCACATCCTTGCCGGCGAAGCGGTAACTGCCGGACGTGGGGCGGTCGAGGCAGCCGAGGATATTCATCAAGGTCGACTTGCCGGAGCCGGAGGCGCCGACGATGGCGACGAACTCGCCAGGATGGATGCACAGGTTGATGCCATGCAGGATATCGACCTTGGGCGTTTCGACGCCGCCGTAGGATTTACGGATGTCGACCAGCTCGATCAGGGGCGTGCTCATTCAACCTCCGCTGACGCCAGGGGCGCCGATCACCAGGCGTTCGCCTTCGTTGAGGCCGTCCAGCACTTGCACCCGCAGGCGGTCGCTGAGGCCGGTGCGCACCTGGCGCTGTTCCACCTTTCCGTCGCGGGTCAGCACATGCGCCAGGCGCAGGCCATCGCCGTCGTCCAGTGCGGCCAGTGGTACGGTCAGCACCTGGCTGGCTTTGCCGGCGACGAAGAACACCTGTGTGGTCATCTCTGCCATCAGCGCGCCGTCGGGGTTGTCGACATCCAGCAGCACGCTGTACTGCACTACCTGGCTGCCGGCACTGCCATTGCTGACGCTGGCCGGGCTGCCGCCGCCCTGACTGGCCTGCTCCAGTGGCTTGGGCGGGATCGGCAGCACTTGCCGCACGGTGCTGGTCCAGCGGCGCTTGCCGCCGGCCAAGGTGGTGAAGTAGGCGGTCATGCCCGGCGTGACCTTGCCGATGTCGGCCTCTGACACCTGGGCCCACACGGTCATTGGCGAAAGCTTGGCGATGCGCAGGATCAACGGGGTCTGCTGCTGGGCATTGAGGGTTTGCCCTTCACGCGCATCCACCGCCACAACCGTGCCGTCCATCGGCGCGTAGATGCGCGTGTAGCCCAGCTCGGCCTCGTCGCTGCGCAGGCTGGCCTGGGCCTGACGGATCTGGGCCTGGAACATGTCGATGCGCGCCTGGGTGACCTTCAACTGTGCGGCAGCCGTTTGTACGTCCTCGTCGCGGGTGGCACCGGCGGCCGCCAGGTCGCGTTGGCGTTTGAGTTGCTGTCGGGCCAGTTGGAACTGCGCGCGTTGTTCGGCCAGCTGGGCCTTGAGGTTGTCGATCGAATAACGGCCGGCATCCAGCCGGGCCTGCTGGGTCGAAGGGTCGATCTCGACCAGTAGTTGGCCTTTGCGCACCGTGTCGCCGACTTCCACGTGCAGGGTGTGGATCTGCCCCGACGCCTGGGCACCAACGTCCACGTAGCGACGCGGTTGCAGGGTACCCAGTGCGGTGACGCTGCTTTCGATGTCGGCGCGGGTCACGGCGACCGTGCTCAGCGGCTGTGCGCCGTAGGGCAGAGCCTTCCAGGCCAGCAGGCTGCCCAGGCCGAGCAGGCCCAGGCCGGTGAGCAGTAGCCGGCGACGGGTGTTGGTTAAAGGTCTCATGCAGACATCCAGCCGAGGGGGTGCCAGATAGACGAAAGCGGCAGGGGGGGATTTAGCGTGGGAAGATTGGCGCGATCTCTGTGGGAGCGGGCGTGCCCGCGAACACCGGCGCAGCCGGTGCCATGCACCGCGTTGAATTCTTCGCGGGCATGCCCGCTCCCACAGAAGAGCGCATACCTGTGGGAGGGACGGTGTTGCTCCATGCGCCTTGTTGCTGAGAATAATTATAATTTGTAAGATCGCACGCTGACATCACTCGGTCCCGCGTTGCTGCCTGAAAAGGCTTTCTGGCATAGGCTGGCAGGACGATCTCAGGTAACGTCGTGGAACATTACTATCGCGAACTGGTGGGTTTCCTTTGCGCGCGCCTGGGCAATCGTCAGGCCGCCGAAGACGTGGCGCACGATGCCTACCTGCGGGTGCTGGAGCGCACCGACGGCGAGCGCATCGAGCACCCGCGTGCCTTTCTTTACCGCACCGCGCTCAACCTGGTGGTCGACCGCCACCGTCGGCATCAGGTGCGCCAGGCCGAGCCGCTGGAGGTGCTGGACAGCGACGAGCGCTGGCATACCCCGGCGCCGACCCACGATATGCAGCTCGACCAGCGCCTGGCACTGATGCAGCGCGCCCTGGACGAGCTGAGCAAGGTCTGCCGCGACAGCTTCCTGCTGCGCAAGCTCGATGGCCTGTCCCACCAGCAGATTGCCGAGCATCTGGGAATTTCCCGCAGCCTGGTGGAAAAGCACATCGTCAATGCCATGAAGCACTGCCGGGTGCGCATGCGCGAGTGGGAATCCTGATCGCCGGGTTGGAGGCAAATGCAAATTCCGTCAGTCGATCACTTGATTTCCTCGGTTTTCCCGACTTCTATCAAAGAAGACCCCTGCCAGGCGTAGCGTTGGCAGCAGCCTTCACTGGCGCAGTATGGTCATGGAGCGTACCCATTACCCAACTGCCCAGGTCCGACCATGGCCAACAAGACCCTGCGCATCCTCATCGCCGACGCACAACCGTGCCAGCGCCTGCAACTGGAGCGGCTGCTCAACGGCCTGGGTTACTACCGGATAGCGCCAGTGGACAGCTTCGAGGAGCTGCAGCGCCTGGTGTTTAGTGCCTTGCAGCCTTTCCACCTGCTGTTGGGCAACATCGAGCTGGCCAGCCGTGCCGGGGTCGACCTGGCGCGCTTTTGCCGCGTCAGCACGCAGATCCAGCATGCCCTGCTTTACCACTCGGCCCAGTTGCAAGTGCCCTCGGTGCCGCAGACCGAGCGCCAGGCAGTCAGCCTGAGCCTGCCCCAGGTGCCCGATAACGAGGCGCTGGAGGCATTCATGGCGATCATCGATACGCCGCTGCTGGTCGGCAAGCTGCCGCTGCCGGGCACCATGCCGGCTGCCACGGCGCGGCCACGGCCCAGGGCCAATTTCGTCAATAGCATGTTCAACCGCTAAAGCCGCGCGGGCGGGGCAAGGGGGCAGCTATTTGCTATCCTCTTGCCCTTTGCCGATTTGCGGAACCTGCCATGACTGCCATCGATACCGCTCGCCCGCCCCGGTTCAGCCGCGGCGACCACCGGACCCTGGGCCTGGCGGCGTTGGGCGGCGCGCTGGAAATCTACGACTTCATCATCTTCGTGTTCTTTGCGCTGACCCTGAGCCAGCTGTTCTTCCCGCCCGAGATGCCCGAATGGCTGCGCCTGCTGCAAAGCTTCGGGATCTTCGTCACCGGCTATCTGGCGCGGCCGCTGGGCGGCATCCTGATGGCGCACTTCGCCGACCACCTGGGACGCAAGCGGGTTTTCAGCCTGAGCATCTTGATGATGGCCCTGCCGTGCCTGTTGATCGGGGTGATGCCGACCTACGCCGACATCGGCTATGCCGCGCCGCTGATCCTGCTGGCCCTGCGCATCCTGCAGGGTGCGGCGGTGGGCGGGGAGGTACCGAGTGCCTGGACCTTCGTTGCCGAGCATGCGCCGGCCGGGCGGCGCGGCTACGCCCTGGGTTTCCTGCAGGCCGGGCTGACCTTCGGCTACCTGCTGGGGGCGCTGACCGCGACCTTGCTGGCGCAGCTGTTCACCCCGCAGGAAATTCTCGACTACGCCTGGCGCTATCCGTTCCTGCTCGGCGGGGTATTCGGCGTGATCGGCGTGTGGCTGCGCCGTTGGCTGAGTGAAACACCGGTGTTCCTCGCCCTGCGCGCGCGCCAGGAGCAGCCGGTGAGCTTCCCGCTGCGACGGGTGCTGGGCGAACACCGCCGGGCGCTGATCCCGGCGGCGCTGCTGACCTGTGTGCTGACGTCCGCCGTGGTGGTGCTGGTGGTGATTACCCCGACGGTGATGCAGCAGCGCTTCGGCATGACGGCGGGGCACACCTTCGCCCTGAGCAGCGTGGGCATCGTCTTCCTCAATATCGGTTGCGTGCTGGCCGGATTGCTGGTCGACCGGGTGGGCGCCTGGCGCGCGCTGATGCTCTACAGCCTGCTGCTGCCGCTGGGCATCGGCGCGTTGTACGCCAGCCTGGTGGGGCAGTGGGGCATGACCTGGCTGGCCTATGCGCTGGCGGGCCTGTCCTGCGGCGTGGTAGGGGTGGTGCCGTCGGTGATGGTCGGGCTGTTCCCGGCCGAAATCCGCGTGTCGGGCATTTCCTTCACCTACAACGTGGCCTACGCACTGTGGGCCAGCACCACACCGCTGGCGCTGATCGCACTGATGCCATGGAGCCCGTGGGTGTGTGTCGGTTTTTGTCTGGTCATGGGCACGGTCGGGCTGCTGACAGCGTTGTATTTCGGGCGTCGTGAGCCATTGGCGTTTGCGGCGGAGCCGGTGCCGATCATGTGTGGTGACAAATGAGCCGGTAACGGCTGTAGGGCATTGAGGCAGACTTCCGGGCGGGGGTTAACTTTCACAAGAGCATGACGACCTACAACAATCACCGAGTCTGGCAGGACGTCTATCGTCCCCAGACCGCTGTAGGAAGGGTTTACCTCAAGTTGATGGTGGTTGACGACCTGCTCATCGTGTCTTTCAAGGAGCTGTGAAATGAAATGCCCACTGTGTGGAGGAGCGGAATTGGTCGCGCAATCCAAGGACATGCCTTATCGCTACAAGGGTGAAACTACCGTTATTCCCGATGTTTATGGCGACTACTGCCCTGCTTGTGGTGAGGTGATACTCGGCATGGGAGAGGCGCAGCGCATGAGTGACCTGATGTCGGCGTTTGAGCGACAAGTCAATGGAGCCGTTGTTGATCCTGCCTTCATTGCAGCAATGCGCAGGAAGTTCGACCTCGACCAGCGTGAAGCAGGGGAAATTTTCGGTGGTGGGGTCAATGCGTTCTCTCGTTACGAAAACGGCAAGACCACGCCGCCAGTGGCGTTGGTAAAACTGCTCAAGCTGCTGGACCGCCACCCAGAGCTCTTCGAGGAAGTGCGTACTGCCTGACTCTTGGCAGGCAACAAAAAGCCCCCGGCTCGTGAGAACCGGGGGCTTTTGTCAGCGCAAGGGCAGGGGCCTTACATGTTCGGGTAGTTCGGCCCGCCAGCGCCTTCAGGAGTGACCCAGGTGATGTTCTGGGCCGGGTCCTTGATGTCGCAGGTCTTGCAGTGCACGCAGTTCTGCGCGTTGATCTGGAAGCGCTTGCTGCCGTCCTCCTGAGTGACCACTTCGTACACGCCCGCCGGGCAGTAGCGCTGGGCCGGCTCGTCGTACAGCGGCAGGTTGCTGGCGATCGGCACGTTCGGGTCGGTCAGCTTCAGATGGCAGGGTTGTTCCTCTTCGTGGTTGGTGCTGGAGAGGAATACCGAGCTGAGCTTGTCGAAGCTGAGCTTGCCGTCCGGTTTCGGGTAGTCGATCTTCTGCGACTCGGCTGCCAGCTTCAGGCAGGCGTAGTCCGGCTTGGTGTCGTGCAGGGTGAACGGCAGCTTGCCGCCGAACCAGTTCTGGTCCACATAGTTGAACGCAGCACCCAGCAGCGGGCCGAACTTGTGCATGGCCGGGCCGAAGTTGCGGCTGGCGAACAGTTCTTCGTACAGCCAGCTGGCCTTGAAGGCGCTGACGTAGCCGTTCAGCTGGTCGCCGCCTTCGCTGCCGGCGATCAGAGCGTCAGCCACCGCTTCGGCGGCCAGCATGCCGGACTTCATCGCGGTGTGGCTGCCCTTGATCTTGGCTACGTTCATGGTGCCGAGATCGCAACCGATCAGCGCGCCGCCATTGAATACCATTTTCGGCAGCGAGTTGATGCCGCCCTTGGCCAGGGCGCGAGCGCCATAGCTGATACGCTTGCCACCTTCGAGGTACTGGCTGATCACAGGGTGGTGCTTCAGCCGCTGGAACTCGTCGAACGGCGACAGGTACGGGTTGGCGTAGGACAGGTCGACGATCAGGCCAACCACCACCTGGTTGTTTTCCAGGTGATAGAGGAACGAGCCACCGGTGTTGTCCTTGGCCATCACGTCCAGCGGCCAGCCGGCGGTGTGCACCACCAGGCCCTGCTCGTGCTTGGCCGGGTCGATTTCCCAGATTTCTTTCAGACCGATGCCGTAGTGCTGGACGTCGGCCTCGCTGTCGAGGTTGAAGCGCTTGATCAGCTGCTTGCCGATATGGCCACGGCAGCCTTCGGCGAACAGCGTGTACTTGGCGCGCAGTTCCATGCCCGGGGTGTACAGGCCGTCCTTCGGGTTGCCTTCACGGTCAACGCCCAGGTCACCGGTGACGATGCCGCGGACCACACCGTTCTCGTCGAACAGTGCTTCCTGGGCGGCGAAGCCCGGGTAGATTTCCACGCCCAGGTTCTCGGCCTGCTGGGCCAGCCAGCGGCACAGGTTGCCCAGCGAAATGATGTAGTTGCCCTGGTTGTGCATGGTCTTGGGCACGAACAGGTCAGGCACCTTGGTCGAGCTGGCGGCATCCTTGAGCACGTAGATGTCGTCACGCTTCACTTCGGTGTTCAGTGGCGCGCCGAGTGCTTTCCAGTCAGGGAACAGCTCGTTCAGGGCGCGGGGTTCGAACACCGCGCCGGAGAGGATGTGGGCGCCGACTTCAGAGCCTTTTTCCACCACGCAGACGCTGATTTCGCTACCGGCTTCGGCGGCCTTCTGCTTCAGGCGGCAGGCGGCGGACAGGCCCGCCGGGCCGGCGCCGACGATGACCACGTCGAATTCCATGTATTCGCGTTCCACTGGTTCTCTCCTACTCATCAAGGCTCGTGCTGTTGCTTTGTCTTATGGGTGCGCGGGGGCATTCGCAGCGGTTCTACGCAACGGCGGAACTGTAGCTGGGCAAATGACGGACTACACCGTTTTGTCTTGGCCGCGCATTATATCTACACCACTTGGCGGGTCCAATACAAACGTTTGTTTGAATTTGCCGCAGGCCAGTAAAATCACAGGAACGCGGCTGGAGGGTGACCGATTTGCCGTATTGACCGGATTGGGTGTTACGGTCAAGATACGAGCGGTTTTACGTTCGCCGTAGGCTTGCAGCCGGGCGCAGGTACACCTCTAAAGACCAGGTGTGGAGCAGGGTTTTGCGGCCTTTGGCCGGTTTGTAGTGGAGTTTACACGCCACGACAGAAAATGACCCGTGAGTATTTGACGCAAGGGTCCGGACAAGACTGTTCGGTCACGGTTAAACCTCTGCCTCCCGGTACGTTTTTAGAGGTGCCCTTGTACCCACGCGCATCGCCGGGCCTGGCCCCAGGCGACTATCTATTCACCGGAGAGTAACGAGGAATCCATGAAGGTTCTTGTAGCTGTCAAACGAGTGGTCGACTACAACGTCAAGGTTCGCGTCAAGGCGGACAACTCCGGCGTCGACCTTGCTAACGTCAAGATGTCCATGAACCCCTTCTGCGAAATCGCCGTGGAAGAAGCCGTGCGCCTGAAGGAAAAGGGCGTGGCGAGCGAGATCGTCGTCGTTTCCGTCGGCCCGACCACTGCCCAGGAGCAGCTGCGTACTGCCCTGGCCCTGGGTGCCGACCGTGCCATCCTGGTCGAAGCCGCTGACGAACTGAACTCCCTGGCCGTGGCCAAGGCGCTGAAAGCCGTTGTCGACAAAGAGCAGCCGCAGCTGGTCATTCTCGGCAAGCAGGCCATCGACAGTGACAACAACCAGACCGGCCAGATGCTGGCTGCGCTGACCGGCTTCGCCCAGGGCACCTTCGCCTCCAAGGTCGAAGTGGCTGGCGACAAGCTGAACGTCACCCGTGAAATCGACGGCGGCCTGCAGACCGTTGCACTGAACCTGCCGGCCATCGTCACCACCGACCTGCGCCTGAACGAGCCACGCTACGCGTCGCTGCCGAACATCATGAAGGCCAAGAAGAAGCCGCTGGAGACCCTGACTCCAGACGCGCTGGGCGTTTCCCTCGCCTCCACCAACAAGACCCTGAAAGTCGAAGCCCCGGCTGCCCGCAGCGCTGGCATCAAGGTCAAATCGGTGGCCGAACTGGTCGAGAAGCTGAAGAACGAAGCGAAGGTAATCTAAATGACTATCCTGGTTGTCGCTGAATACGAAAACGGTGCCGTAGCCCCGGCCACTCTGAACACTGTTGCTGCTGCTGCCAAGATTGGTGGTGATGTGCACGTGCTGGTCGCTGGCCAGAACGTCGGCGGCGTTGCCGAGTCTGCTGCCAAGATTGCTGGTGTGGCCAAGGTGCTGGTTGCTGATAACGCGGCCTACGCCCACGTCCTGCCGGAAAACGTTGCGCCGCTGATCGTCGAGCTGGCCAAGGGCTACAGCCACGTGCTGGCCCCGGCCACCACCAACGGCAAGAACATCCTGCCGCGCGTTGCTGCGCTGCTGGATGTGGACCAGATTTCCGAGATCATCTCGGTCGAGTCCGCCGACACCTTCAAACGCCCGATCTATGCCGGTAACGCTATTGCCACCGTGCAATCGAGCGCGGCCATCAAGGTCATCACCGTGCGTACCACCGGTTTCGACGCCGTGGCCGCCGAAGGTGGTTCGGCTGCCATCGAAGCCGTTGGCGCTGCCCATAACGCCGGCATCTCGGCCTTCGTTGGCGAAGAGCTGGCCAAGTCCGACCGCCCAGAGCTGACCGCTGCCAAAATCGTCGTTTCCGGCGGCCGTGGCATGGGCAACGGTGACAACTTCAAGCACCTGTACAGCCTGGCCGACAAGCTTGGCGCTGCCGTCGGTGCTTCGCGCGCCGCGGTCGACGCCGGCTTCGTGCCGAACGACATGCAGGTCGGCCAGACTGGCAAGATCGTTGCGCCACAGCTGTACATCGCCGTCGGCATCTCCGGCGCGATTCAGCACCTGGCCGGCATGAAAGACTCCAAGGTGATCGTGGCGATCAACAAGGACGAAGAAGCGCCGATCTTCCAGGTAGCCGACTACGGCCTGGTCGCTGACCTGTTCGAAGCGGTTCCGGAGCTGGAAAAGCTGGTCTGATCCGCCTGCTTCACTTATAAAGAACCCGGCCCTCGTACAGGGGGCCGGGTTTTTTTGTGGTCAGTTCCGGCCCAATCGCCGGCAAGCCAGCTCCCACAGGTACTGCACCGCCCTGAAGCACTGCGCTGTACCTGTGGGAGCTGGCTTGCCGGCGATAGCGACGGATCAAGCAATACAAGGAGTGAGGGATGACGTTGCGCGGAACGGGTAGGGCGCTGGCATGTGTGGCGCTGTTGATGTCACCACTGGCCATGGCCGCAGGTAAATGCGAGCGCCTGGTGGCAACCGGCAGCCCTGATGCGCCACCTTATTCGTGGCAGGATCCGCAAGACCCGAAACACCTGATCGGCGCCAACGTCGACCTGCTGCGTCAGGTGGCTGGCGAGCTGGGCGTGAAGGTGGAGGTGCTGAATGCCGGCCGGCGTGACCAGGCGCTGGAAGAAGTGCGTAGCGGGCGCATGGACCTGCTGCTCGACACCCCCATGCAGGTGGAGCAACTGACCGCGCTGGACTATATCCATCCACCCCTGCTGCTCAACGAATACATGGTGTGGACGCGCCACGACGCTACCCTGGCCTTCGAAGGCCCGGCGGACCTGGCCCAGTACCAGGGCAGTGTGTCCGAGCGCGCGCGGCTGACCCCGGCCTTTACCGCTTTTGCCAAGGCCCAGCTGAAGCTGGTGCCGGCACAGAACCTGACCCAGGCGTTCCAGAAACTGGTGCTCGGCCAGGTGGACTATGTGCTCGCTGGCCGCTATTCAGGCATGGCCATGGCCCAGAGCCTGGGCATGAGCAATGACCTGATCGCCCGCGGCCTGCCGGTGGATCGGCCAGGCTTGTACCTGGCCCTGTCGCACAATTCGGCCTGCAATGACAGCTGGTTGCGTGGGCAATTGGCGAAAAAACTGACAGAATTGCCGATCTCCGGTGCGTCCGAGGCCGTGCTGCAACGTAATGTCGAGCGCTGGAAAGCGCAGTTGCAAGTGCCGTCGGGCACCCCCAAACACTAGGAAGATTGCGTGAGAACCCAACCACTAATCCTTGCCTTGGCCGTGCTCGGCCTGGCTGGCTGTGCCAACGATCCGGCCCCTAACGAGCAGATGCGCATTTCCGAACAGGCACTGGAGCAGGCCAGGGCCGTCGGTGCCACTGAACAGGTCGAAGCGCTCAAGCTGGCCGAAGACAAGCTGGCCCGGGCCAAGGCCAACATGGTCACCGAAGATTACCGCGATGCGCGCATGCGTGCCGAGCAGGCCGAACTGGATGCGCGTCTGGCCGAGGCCCAGGTGCTGAACCAGAAGAGCGAAGAGCAGCTGCAACTGCTGCAGTCGCGGGTCAAGCGCCTGCGCAAGCAGCTGGAGGTGCAGCCATGATCCGTCGCATGCCATTGGCCGCGCTGGCAGTGCTGGCCCTGACGGCTGGCCTGCAAGGTTGCGCCAGCCAGCGCAGCAGCGCAGCACTGGATGAAGCCACCGCGGCCTTCCAGAAGGTCAAGGATGATTCCGATGTGCTGCGCAGCGCGCCGCGTGACGTGATTCGCGCTGGCGAATCGCTGGCCCGCGCCGAGCGGCTTTCCAGCTACATCGGCACCGGTACCGACGTGCGTCATTACGCCTACCTGAGCCAGCGTTACAGCGAGATCGCCAGCGAGCATGCCAAGCTGGCGCTGAACCAGGAACGCCAGGCCAAGCTTGACCTGGAGCGCCAGCGCCTGCAGTTGGCCCTGCGCGAGGCCAAACTGGCCAGCGTGCAGCAGCAGGGCAAATGGATCGAGTCGCAGATCGCCGCGTTGGCCTCGGAGCAGACCGACCGTGGTCTGGTGATGACCCTGGGTGACGTGCTGTTCGACACCGGCCGTGCCGACCTGAAGAACTCGGCCAGCCGTACTGTGCTCAAGCTGGTGCAGTTCCTCCAGCTCAACCCGCGCCGGGTGGTGCGGATCGAGGGCTATACCGACAGCACAGGCCCTGCGGAGGACAACCTGAAGCTGTCTCGCGACCGGGCGCAGGCCGTGGCCGACATGCTGGTCGACCTGGGGATCGACGAGAAGCGCCTGCAGGTTGAAGGGTATGGCGACCAGTACCCGATCGAGGCCAATGCCTCGGAACGGGGCAGGGCGCAGAACCGCCGTGTGGAGATCGTGTTCTCCGATGACAAGGGCAAGCTGGCGCCGGCGCGCTGACCGCCGATAAGCAGGGGGCCGCTTTGCGGTCCTCTGGGAGCGGGCGTGCCCGCGAAGCAGGCGACGCGATTGTTGGCACCGGCTTCGCCGGTGTTCGCGGGCTCGCCCGCTCCCACAGGGTCCCGGCAGGTTGTCGGCTTAATCGTTTCTATAGCTGTCACGCAACTGTATTGTTGACTATCCTGCGATCTGTCCCAGTACACTTTGCAACTGTTACGGTATCCTCTACCGTCAATGAGCTACACAAGAACAACGAGCCCGTCCGCGCGTCGAGAGCCAGCCATGACCAACCTGCTGCTGTACCAGCGTATCGCCCAGCAACTGGCCGATGACATCCGTCGCGGTGTCTACCAGCCAGGCGAGCGGGTACCCTCCGTGCGCAAGATGAGCGCCCAGCTCAATGTCAGCCATGCCACGGTGCTGCAGGCCTATGCCAATCTTGAGGACCAGGGGCTGATCCGTGCGCGGCCGCAGTCTGGCTACTACGTGCACCAGACCCCGGCACTGACCGCGCAAACCCCGGACATCGCCCGGGTGGAGCGCCCCGGTCTGGTCACCCGCGCCAGTATCATCCAGCAGGTATTGACCGAGGCTCGCCGTGATGGCGTGTTCCCCTTTGGCGCCGCTGTGCCGCATGTCGACTACCTGCCGGTCCGTGCTTTGCACCAGCAGATTGCCAAGGTGACGCGCTTCCACAGCCCGCGTGCCTTCAGCTACATGTTCAGCCCCGGTTTCGAGCCGCTGCGCCGGCAGATCGCCATTCGCATGCGTGATGCCGGCGTACTGGTCGACCCGCGTGAAGTGATCGTCACCCATGGCTGTGTCGATGCGCTGCAGATGTCGCTGCGCGTGCTGACCCGCCCCGGTGACTTGATCGCCGCTGAATCGCCCACCTATTACGGGTTGTTGCAACTGGCCGACCTGCTGGGCCTGAAGGTGATCGAGATCCCCAGCGACCCGGCCACCGGCATCAGCCTCGAAGCCTTGCAACTGGCGGCCAACCAGTGGTCGATCAAGGCGCTGGTACTGACTGCGCGCCTTAGCAACCCGTTGGGCGGCACCGTCCCGGAAGAGCGTCAGAAGCAGTTGCTGCGCCTGGCGTCGGACTTCGATATCCAGATCGTCGAAGATGACATCTATGGCGAATTGATGTTCGAGCAGGGCAAGACCAAGGCGCTGAAGGCCTTCGACCGGCTGGACCGGGTGATCTATTGCTCGAGTTTTTCCAAGACCCTGTCTCCCGGTGTGCGCGTAGGCTGGATGATCGCCGGGCGCTATCAGGATGAAATCCAGCGCCTGCAAACCTTCAGCACCCATTCGGCCTGCAGCGTGACGCAGATGGGGGTGGCGGCCTACCTGGAGAATGGCGGCTACGACCGGCACCTGCGCTACATCCGCCAGGAATACCGCAAGAACCTCAGTGCCTACCAGCTGGCGGTGCAGCAGCACTTCCCCGAGGGTACCCAGATGACGCGACCGACGGGTGGTTTCATCCTGTGGGTGAGCCTGCCCGGGCGGGTCAATACCCAGGAGCTGCATGTGCGCGCGCTAGAGCAGGGCATCAGTATTGCGCCGGGGCTGATCTTCAGTAACACCGAACAATTCAACCACTGTATCCGCCTGAATTGCGGTATACCCTGGAACAAGGAGGCCGAGCGCGCGGTGATCACGCTCGGCCTGCTGGCCCAGCAATTGTGCCGGGAGCCAGCGGCCGCACTTTTGTAGGCTTGCCACGCGCCTGAGGAACAGGGAGCATACGCACTTTTCCTGCCAGTCTGTCCATTTGCCATGAATGCTTTGCGCCGTTTTGCCTTGATCTTGTGCCTCGTACCGCTCTGCAGTCTGGTGGGCGTTGCCCAGGCTGCGCAGCCGGCAGGCCAGGCGCAGGCCGTCCAGAGCAAGCCTGCGCAAAAAGGGGCAGCCAAACCCGTGCAGAAGCCGGCGGCAAAAAAGGCCGGCAACAGCAAGGCCAGGCCGGCCCGCAAGCCGGTGAGCAAGGCGGTTGCCAAACCATTGCCCAAGGCCAGACTCGACCTCAGCCTGCCTGCTGATATGGTCGATAACCTGGAGCCGAATGTGGGTAGCCTTCCGCCTGTCCAGCGTCGTAAACCTTTGCTGCCGCCCATGTTCACTGAAAAGCCAGAGAGCAACGACAGCCCGTTCCAGCTCAATGGTCGGCTGATCAACAACGAAATGCAGCTGCAACTGCGCAATGACAGCCGTCGCGACGTGGAAGGGGCAGCGATCGATTTCGAGTACCGCCAGTAATCGGTGAACTGACTGCCGGGTCACGGCAGATTTCATCATGCCAGTAATTTCAAACGCCTGTTTGAGCGGTTACTATCCAGGGACGCTCGTCCCGTTTTGTTCCAGGGGGTCCTGATTTTGGTGAATAGCCATGAATTGCCGTGAGGGCTGTGGTGCCTGTTGCATCGCCCCGTCCATCACCTCTGCGATGCCGCGTATGCCCAATGGCAAGCCGGCTGGCGAGCGCTGCCTGCACCTGACCGTCGACAACCTCTGCGACCTGTTCGGCAAACCCGAGCGGCCGGCGGTGTGTGGCGGTTTCAAGGCGGATGTCGAGGTGTGCGGCAGTGACCGTGACGAGGCGATCAGGATTCTCGGTTGGTGGGAGCAGGTGACGGCGGCGTGACAGGCTGGATCTTCAACAACAAGGATAAACATGATGAGATCGTTCAAGCGTATTGCACTGCTGTGTGGCATGGGTGTGCTGCTGTCGCCGGCGGCCTGGGCCGAAAACTGGCAGGTGGCCAAGGATGAGGAGGGGATCAAGGTTTCCCTCAGCGAAGTGGCCGGTTCCAAGTACAAGGCTTACCGCGGCGTCACCGTGATCAAGGCACCGCTGGCCAAGGTGCAGGCGTTGCAGGAGGATGTGGTCGGGGCCTGCGCGTGGATTCACGAATGCAAGATGCAGAAGGTGCTCAAGCAGGAAGGTGACCAGGTCTGGACCTATACCCAGTTCAATACACCATGGCCGGTGACGCCGCGGGACTCGGTGTTGCATGTGACCACGGTGAAGCAGGCTGATGGCAGCCTGGTCCGCAACCTGAAGGAAGAGCCGACCTATGTCCCGGAAGAGAAGGGCTTCGTGCGGGTGGCGAAGGTCGAAGGCTTCTGGAAACTGGAGCCCAAGGGTGACAGCACGGAAGTGACCTATCAGGTGCACACCGAGCCGGGTGGCAGTGTGCCGGCGATGGTGGCCAACAAGTTCGTGGTGGATGCGCCGTTCAATACCCTGAAAGGGTTGCGGGAGCGGGCCGAGAAAAACTGACAGTATTGCGTTGTCTTTGCTGGCCTCTTCGCGGGTGAACCCGCTCCCACAGGATCTCCACACATCTAAGGGTCTGTGGGGGCCCTGTGGGAGCGGGTTTACCCGCGAAGAGGCCGGAACAGGAAAGCGGAAATAAAAAAGGCTGCCCAAGGGCAGCCTTTTTTGCGTTCGGCTATTAAAGCTTACTTGCGGTCCTGCAGCGCAACGATGTCGCGCTTCTGCTCGCCGGTGTACAGCTGGCGCGGGCGGCCGATCTTGTACGGGCTGGAGAGCATTTCTTTCCAGTGCGAGATCCAGCCTACGGTACGTGCCAGGGCGAAGATCACGGTGAACATGCTGGTCGGAATGCCGATTGCCTTCAGGATGATCCCCGAGTAGAAGTCGACGTTCGGGTACAGCGAGCGCTCGATGAAGTACGGATCGGTCAGGGCGATCTCTTCCAGGCGCATGGCCAGTTCCAGCTGCGGGTCGTTCTTGATGCCCAGCTCGCGCAGGACTTCGTCGCAGGTCTGCTTCATCACGGTGGCGCGCGGGTCGCGGTTCTTGTAAACGCGGTGACCGAAGCCCATGAGCTTGAACGGGTCGTTCTTGTCCTTGGCCTTGGCGATGAACTTGTCGATGTTCGAGACATCGCCGATTTCATCGAGCATGGTCAGTACCGCTTCGTTCGCACCGCCGTGGGCCGGGCCCCACAGTGCGGCGATACCGGCGGCGATGCAGGCGAACGGGTTGGCACCCGACGAGCCGGCCAGACGAACGGTGGAGGTGGAGGCGTTCTGCTCGTGGTCGGCGTGGAGGATGAAGATCCGGTCCATCGCCTTGGCCAGCACCGGGCTGATCGGTTTGATCTCGCACGGGGTGTTGAACATCATGTGCAGGAAGTTTTCCGCGTACGACAGGTCGTTGCGCGGGTACATCATCGGCTGGCCCATGGAGTACTTGTAAACCATCGCGGCCAGGGTCGGCATCTTGGCGACCAGGCGCACCGCGGAAATTTCGCGGTGTTGCGGGTTATTGATGTCCAGGGAGTCGTGATAGAACGCCGACAGGGCGCCGACCACGCCGCACATCACCGCCATCGGGTGGGCGTCGCGGCGGAAGCCGTTGAAGAATGACTTCAGCTGCTCGTGAACCATGGTGTGGTTCTTCACGGTGCTGACGAACTGGGCCTTCTGCTCGGCATTCGGCAGTTCGCCGTTGAGCAGCAGGTAGCAGGTTTCGAGGTAGTCGGATTTCTCGGCGAGCTGCTCGATCGGATAGCCGCGGTGCAGCAGGATACCCTGGTCGCCGTCAATGTAGGTGATCTTCGACTCGCACGAGGCGGTCGCCATGAAACCAGGGTCGAAGGTGAAGTGACCAGTGGCCCCCAACCCGCGGACGTCGATTACATCAGGACCAACGGTGCCGGTTAAAATGGGCAGCTCGACGGGGGCAGCGCCCTCGATGACCAACTGCGCTTTTTTGTCAGCCATGTGGCCTCCTATTAATGCTTGAAATCATCAGACAGACCCCCCACGCAGGGCCCGCACCACTATAGAGGGATAAATTCAGATGTCAATTTGCCTAAAGGCTTGTTGAAACAGGCATTGAGGCCTGTTTTTTAGCGAAATTCTCGCCCATTTACGCCTTTTGTCCGTTAAAGGCAATGCGCTATTTGGGCTACCCCGTCACGTTGTCATGAGCAGCCTAACTGTCTATACTCGCAACCCGACCGCCAGGGGCTTGCAAGCCCGAACTGCTGGGGGTCGCCGTTCCCTGGGTGGTGGGTACCTGACCAGTACACTTACCAACAACTTTGCCCTGATTCGCTAGGGGCTCTTCAGTGTGAAAAAAGCCGTGAAAAGCCAACGACCTGTAAACCTAGACCTAAGGACTATCAAGCTCCCCGTCACTGCGTACACGTCCATCCTGCACCGTATCTCCGGCGTCATCCTGTTCCTCGGCCTTGCCATCATGCTTTATGCACTGGGCAAGTCGCTGGGTTCCGAGGAAGGCTTTGGTGAGGTGAAGGCGTGTCTGACCAGCCCGCTGGCCAAATTCGTGACCTGGGGCCTGCTGTCCGCCCTGCTTTATCACCTCGTGGCAGGTGTACGTCACCTGATCATGGACATGGGCATCGGTGAGACGCTGGAAGGCGGCAAGCTGGGCTCGAAAATCGTGATCGTCATCTCCGTGGTGCTGATCGTTCTGGTGGGAGTTTGGGTATGGTAACCAATGTCACGAACCTGTCGCGTTCGGGCCTCTATGACTGGATGGCGCAGCGCGTTTCTGCGGTCGTTCTCGCGGCTTACTTCCTCTTCCTGATCGGCTACGTGGTCGCCCACCCAGGCATCGACTACACCCAGTGGCATGGTCTGTTCTCCAACAACGCGATGCGGATCTTCAGTCTGCTGGCCCTCGTTGCCCTGGGCGCTCACGCCTGGGTCGGCATGTGGACCATTGCGACCGACTACCTGACGCCAATGTCGTTCGGCAAGTCGGCAACTGCGATTCGTTTCCTGTTCCAGGCGGTATGCGGCGTTGCGATGTTCGCTTACTTCGTCTGGGGTGTGCAGATTCTCTGGGGTATCTGATCCATGGCTAGCATTCCAACCATTTCCTTCGACGCCATCATCATCGGTGGCGGCGGTGCCGGCATGCGCGCTGCGCTGCAGCTGGCTCAAGGCGGTCACAAGACTGCCGTGGTCACCAAGGTCTTCCCGACCCGTTCGCACACTGTATCCGCCCAGGGCGGCATCACCTGCGCCATCGCTTCGGCCGACCCGAACGACGACTGGCGCTGGCACATGTACGATACCGTCAAGGGCTCCGACTACATCGGTGACCAGGACGCTATCGAGTACATGTGTCAGGAAGGCCCGGCTGCGGTCTTCGAGCTGGACCACATGGGCCTGCCGTTCTCGCGTACCGAAACCGGTCGTATCTACCAGCGTCCGTTCGGCGGCCAGTCCAAGGACTTCGGCAAGGGTGGCCAGGCTGCCCGTACCTGCGCCGCATCCGACCGTACCGGTCACGCGCTGCTGCACACCCTGTACCAGGGCAACCTGAAAGCTGGTACCACCTTCCTCAACGAGTACTACGCGGTTGACCTGGTGAAGAACCAGGACGGCGCATTCGTGGGTGTGATCGCGATCTGCATCGAAACCGGCGAAACCCTGTACATCAAGTCCAAGGCCACCGTGCTGGCGACTGGCGGTGCCGGCCGTATCTACGCCTCCACCACCAATGCCCTGATCAACACCGGTGACGGCGTGGGCATGGCCCTGCGTGCCGGCGTGCCGGTGCAGGACATCGAAATGTGGCAGTTCCACCCGACCGGCATCGCCGGCGCCGGTGTACTGGTCACCGAAGGTTGCCGCGGTGAGGGTGGCTACCTGATCAACGCCCACGGCGAGCGCTTCATGGAGCGTTACGCGCCGAACGCGAAAGACCTGGCCGGCCGCGACGTGGTTGCCCGTTCCATGGTCAAGGAAATCATCGCCGGCAACGGCGTGGGCCCGAACAAGGACCACGTGCTGCTGAAGCTGGACCACCTGGGCGAGGAAGTGCTGCACAGCCGCCTGCCAGGTATCTGCGAACTGTCCAAGACCTTCGCCCACGTCGACCCAGTGGTCGCGCCGGTGCCGGTCATCCCGACCTGCCACTACATGATGGGCGGCGTTGCCACCAACATTCATGGCCAGGCCATCACCATGGACGCCGAAGGCAACGACCACATCATCCCGGGCCTGTTCGCCGTAGGTGAAGTGGCCTGCGTATCGGTTCACGGTGCCAACCGTCTGGGCGGCAACTCGCTGCTCGACCTGGTGGTGTTCGGCCGTGCTGCCGGCCTGCACCTGGAAAAGGCGCTGACCGAAGGCGTGGAATACCGCGACGCCAGCGACACCGACGTCGATGTTGCCCTGAACCGCCTGAACAAGCTGAACGAGCGCACCACTGGTGAAGACGTTGCCAGCCTGAAGCGCGAGCTGCAGAGCTGCATGCAGAACTACTTCGGTGTATTCCGTACTGGCGAATACATGCAGAAGGGTATCGAGCAGCTGGCCGGCCTGCGTGACCGCATCGCCAACGTCAAGATCAACGACAAGTCCCAGGCCTTCAATACCGCGCGTATCGAAGCGCTGGAGCTGCAGAACCTGCTGGAAGTCGCCGAAGCTACCGCCATCGCGGCCGAAGCCCGTAAAGAGTCGCGCGGTGCTCACGCCCGTGAAGACTACGAAGACCGTGACGACGAAAACTGGCTGTGCCACACCCTGTACTACCCGGGTGAGAAGCGCGTCGCCAAGCGTGGCGTCAACTTTGCGCCGAAGACTGTTCCAGCCTTCGAACCAAAAGTCCGGACTTACTAAGGGTGGCCGCTATGTTGCAAGTCGAAGTTTATCGTTACAACCCGGACACCGATTCGGCGCCGAAAATGCAGACCTTCCAGGTCGATACCGGCGGCAAGGATCTGATGGTGCTGGACGTGCTGGCGCTGATCAAAGAGCAGGACGAAGGTTTCTCCTACCGTCGTTCGTGCCGTGAAGGCGTTTGCGGTTCCGATGGCATGAACATCAACGGCAAGAACGGCCTGGCCTGCATCACCCCGCTGTCGGCGGTGGTGAAGGGCAACAAGCTGATTCTGCGCCCGCTGCCGGGCCTGCCGGTCATTCGTGACCTGGTCGTCGACATGAGCATCTTCTACAAGCAGTACGAGAAGGTGAAGCCGTTCCTGCAGAACGACACCCCGGCGCCGGCCATCGAGCGCCTGCAGTCGCCGGAAGACCGCGACAAGCTGGACGGCCTGTACGAGTGCATCCTGTGCGCCTGCTGCTCGACCTCCTGCCCGTCGTTCTGGTGGAACCCGGACAAGTTCCTGGGCCCCGCCGCACTGCTGCAGGCCTATCGCTTCCTGGCCGACAGCCGTGACACCAAGACCCAGGAGCGCCTGGCGTCCCTGGATGACCCGTTCAGCGTATTCCGCTGCCGCGGGATCATGAACTGCGTCAACGTTTGCCCGAAAGGTCTGAACCCGACCAAGGCAATCGGCCACGTACGTAACATGCTGCTGCAAAGCGGCACCTGATACAAAGTGTTGTACCTGCAGTAAGCCGAGGTGCGGGTGGTGAGCCCGCACTGAGGTAAAACCCGAACAAGGGCCCACAAAGCCTGCGTTCATTACCTATGAAGATATGAGACCAGCAGGGGCTTTCCGGGCTGGTACCCGGAAAATCAGCAGGATCCAAGTGGCGTGGTTCAGTCGCTGTATTCGGACTTTTCCAGGTTTGCTGTGGCTCTCGCCGATCAGTCCCCTAATCGAGGGTGACCAAGCATGCAAGAAAGCGTGATGCAGCGCATGTGGGAAAGCGCCCACCTTTCAGGTGGTAACGCTGCATATGTGGAAGAGCTTTATGAGCTCTACCTGCACGACCCTAACGCTGTGCCAGAAGAGTGGCGCACCTACTTCCAGAAGTTGCCCGCCGACGGCAGCACCGCTACCGATGTATCGCACTCGACAATCCGCGACCATTTCGTACTGCTGGCAAAGAACCAGCGCCGCGCCCAACCGGTATCCGCCGGGAGCGTGAGCAGTGAACACGAGAAGAAGCAGGTTGAAGTTCTGCGACTGATCCAGGCCTATCGTATGCGCGGCCATCAGGCTGCCAAGCTCGACCCGTTGGGGTTGTGGCAGCGTCCTGCGCCCGTAGACCTGTCGATCAATCACTACGGCTTGACCAATGCCGATCTTGATACGACCTTCCGTGCCGGCGACCTGTTCATCGGCAAAGAGGAGGCGAGCCTACGCGAGATCTTCGAAGCGCTCCAGAAGACATATTGTCGCACCATTGGCGCCGAGTTCACCCACATCGTCGATTCCGAGCAGCGCAGCTGGTTCCAGCAGCGCCTTGAAAGCGTGCGCGGCCGTCCGGAGTTTTCCGCTGACGTGCAGGCCCACCTGCTCGAGCGCGTGACCGCCGGTGAAGGCCTTGAGAAATACCTGGGCACCAAGTACCCGGGCACCAAGCGTTTCGGCCTCGAGGGCGGCGAAAGCCTGATCCCGATGCTGGACGAAATGATCCAGCGTTCCGGCTCCTACGGCACCAAGGAAGTCGTGATCGGCATGGCCCACCGTGGCCGCCTGAACGTGCTGGTCAACACCTTCGGCAAGAACCCGCGCGAGCTGTTCGACGAGTTCGAAGGCAAGAAGATGAACGAGCTGGGCTCCGGTGACGTTAAATATCACCAGGGCTTCTCGTCGAACGTGATGACCCCGGGTGGCGAAGTGCACCTGGCCATGGCGTTCAACCCGTCCCACCTGGAAATCGTCTCGCCAGTGGTCGAGGGTTCGGTGCGCGCCCGTCAGGACCGCCGCAACGACACCGTTGGCGACAAGGTGCTGCCGATCTCGATCCACGGCGACGCAGCATTCGCCGGCCAGGGCGTGGTCATGGAAACCTTCCAGATGTCGCAGACCCGCGGTTTCAAGACCGGCGGCACCGTGCACATCGTGATCAACAACCAGGTCGGTTTCACCATCAGCAACCCGCTGGACGCGCGCTCCACCGAGTACGCCACCGACGTTGCCAAGATGATCCAGGCGCCGATCCTGCACGTGAACGGCGACGACCCGGAAGCCGTGCTGTTCGTGACCCAGCTGGCCATCGACTACCGCATGCAGTTCAAGCGTGACGTGGTCATCGACCTGGTCTGCTACCGCCGTCGCGGCCACAACGAGGCCGACGAGCCGAACGGCACCCAGCCGTTGATGTACCAGCAGATCAGCAAGCAGCGCACCACGCGTGAGCTGTATGCCGAGGCACTGATCCAGGCCGGCCGTATCGATGCCGAGCGCGCCCAGGCCAAGATCGACGAGTACCGCAACGCGCTGGACAACGGCCTGCACGTGGTGAAGAGCCTGGTCAAGGAGCCGAACCGCGAGCTGTTCGTCGACTGGCGTCCGTATCTGGGCCATGCCTGGACCGCGCGTCACGACACCCGCTTCGACCTCAAGACCCTGCAGGAACTGTCGGCCAAGCTGCTGGAGATCCCGGAAGGTTTCGTCGTCCAGCGCCAGGTCGCCAAGATCTACGAAGACCGCCAGAAGATGCAGGCCGGTGGCTTGCCGATCAACTGGGGTTATGCAGAGACCATGGCCTACGCCACCCTGCAGTTCGAAGGTCACCCGATCCGCATGACCGGCCAGGACATCGGCCGTGGCACCTTCTCGCACCGTCACGCGGTGCTGCACAACCAGAAGGACGCCAGCACCTACGTACCGCTGAAGAACCTGTTCCCGGGCCAGCCACAGTTCGAACTGTACGACTCCTTCCTGTCGGAAGAAGCGGTACTGGCCTTCGAATACGGCTACTCGACCACCACGCCGAACGCGCTGGTGATCTGGGAAGCCCAGTTCGGTGACTTCGCCAACGGTGCGCAAGTGGTGATCGACCAGTTCATCACCAGCGGCGAGCACAAGTGGGGCCGTCTGTGTGGTCTGACCATGCTGCTGCCACACGGTTATGAAGGGCAGGGCCCGGAGCACTCCTCTGCGCGCCTGGAGCGTTACCTGCAGCTGTGCGCCGAGCACAACATCCAGGTCTGTGTACCGACCACCCCGGCCCAGATCTACCACCTGCTGCGTCGCCAGGTCATCCGTCCGCTGCGCAAGCCGCTGATCGTGCTGACGCCGAAGTCGCTGCTGCGCCACAAGCTGGCCATCTCGACCCTGGAAGACCTGGCAGAAGGCTCGTTCCAGACCGTGATCCCGGAAATCGACAGCCTCGATCCGGCCAAGGTCGAACGCCTGATCCTGTGCGGCGGCAAGGTTTACTACGACCTGCTGGAAAAACGCCGTGCCGAGGGCCGCGAAGATATCGCCATCGTGCGTATCGAGCAGCTGTATCCGTTCCCTGAGGACGACCTGGTCGAAATCCTCGCGCCTTACACCAACCTCAAGCATGCGGTCTGGTGTCAGGAAGAGCCGATGAACCAGGGCGCCTGGTACAGCAGCCAGCACCACATGCGCCGTATCCTGGGCCGCCATAACAAGGCACTGGTCCTGGAGTACGCCGGCCGCGACGCTTCCGCCGCGCCAGCCTGTGGTTACGCATCGAAGCACGCCGAACAGCAGGAAAAACTGCTGCAAGACGCCTTCACCGTTTAATGCCTTCGCGCACCTGAAACCGAATTTAAGGAAACACAGATAATGGCTATCGAGATCAAAGCCCCAACCTTCCCGGAATCGGTTGCCGATGGCACCGTTGCCACCTGGCACAAGCAGCCGGGCGATGCCGTCAAGCGTGACGAGCTGATCGTCGACATCGAGACCGACAAGGTCGTCCTGGAAGTGCTGGCCACCGCCGACGGCGTGCTGGGCGCCATCGTCAAGGGCGAGGGCGACACCGTCCTGTCCGACGAAGTACTGGGTTCGATCGTTGAAGGCGGTGCTGCTGCCGCTGCACCAGCTGCTGCCCCGGCCGCTGCTGCTCCGGCTGCCGCTGCTGCCGACGCTGGCGAAGACGACCCGGTTGCCGCCCCGGCCGCGCGCAAGCTGGCTGAAGAAAACGGCATCGACCTGGCTAGCGTTGCCGGCACCGGCAAAGGTGGTCGCATCACCAAGGAAGACGTCGTCGCTGCCGTTGCCAACAAGAAGTCGGCGCCTGCTGCAGCTGCCAAGCCTGCCGCCGCTGCCGCTGCTGCCCCGGTTGTGGTTGCCGCTGGCGACCGTACCGAGAAGCGTGTGCCGATGACCCGCCTGCGCGCCAAGATCGCCGAGCGTCTGGTCGAAGCCCAGTCGAGCATGGCCATGCTGACCACCTTCAACGAAGTCGACATGACCGAAGTCATGGCCCTGCGTTCGAAGTACAAGGACCTGTTCGAGAAGACCCACAATGGCGTACGCCTGGGCTTCATGTCGTTCTTCGTCAAGGCTGCCACCGAAGCCCTGAAGCGCTTCCCGGCGGTCAACGCCTCGATCGACGGCAACGACATCGTTTACCACGGCTACGCCGACGTCGGCGTAGCCGTGTCCAGCGACCGTGGCCTGGTGGTGCCGGTACTGCGCAACGCCGAGTCGATGAGCCTGGCGGAAATCGAAAACGGCATCGCCACTTTCGGCAAGAAGGCCCGTGACGGCAAGCTGGCCATCGAAGAGATGACCGGCGGCACCTTCACCATCACCAACGGTGGTACCTTCGGTTCGATGATGTCGACCCCGATCGTCAACCCGCCGCAGGCCGCCATTCTCGGCATGCACAACATCATCCAGCGCCCGATGGCCATCAATGGCCAGGTGGTGATTCGCCCGATGATGTACCTGGCGCTGTCGTACGATCACCGCCTGATCGACGGCAAGGAAGCGGTAACCTTCCTGGTCACCATCAAGAACCTGCTGGAAGATCCGTCTCGCCTGCTGCTGGACATCTAACCCTCTGGCTGCGTACCGTGCCGGCCCTGGTTTCGCGAGAAGCCATGCCGCGCGGTCCGCGGCTTGTAGCTTGTAGCTGATAAGGAATCTTTTATGACCCAGAAATTCGACGTAGTGGTGATTGGTGCAGGTCCTGGCGGCTATGTGGCTGCCATCAAGGCCGCACAACTTGGTCTGAAGACTGCCTGTATCGAGAAGTACACCGACGCCGAGGGCAAGCTGGCCCTGGGCGGCACCTGCCTGAACGTAGGTTGCATTCCTTCCAAGGCGCTGCTGGACAGCTCCTGGAAGTACAAGGAAGCCAAAGAGAGCTTCAACGTCCACGGTATCTCCACTGGCGAAGTGAAGATGGACGTCGCCGCGATGGTTGGCCGCAAGGCCGGCATCGTCAAGAACCTGACCGGTGGCGTTGCCACCCTGTTCAAGGCCAACGGCGTGACTTCGATCCAGGGCCACGGCAAGCTGCTGGCTGGCAAGAAAGTCGAAGTGACCAAGGCTGACGGCACCACCGAAGTCATCGAAGCCGAGAACGTGATCCTGGCTTCCGGCTCGCGTCCGATCGACATTCCGCCGGCTCCGGTCGACCAGAACGTCATCGTCGACTCCACCGGCGCCCTGGAATTCCAGGCCGTGCCGAAGCGCCTGGGCGTTATCGGTGCTGGCGTGATCGGCCTGGAGCTGGGCTCGGTATGGGCTCGCCTGGGTGCTGAAGTCACCGTCCTGGAAGCCCTGGACACCTTCCTGATGGCTGCCGACACTGCCGTGTCGAAGGAAGCCCAGAAGACCCTGACCAAGCAAGGCCTGGACATCAAGCTGGGCGCGCGCGTCACCGGCTCGAAAGTCAACGGCAACGAAGTCGAAGTGACCTACACCGACGCCAACGGCGAGCAGAAGATCACCTTCGACAAGCTGATCGTCGCGGTCGGCCGTCGCCCGGTGACCACTGATCTGCTGGCTGCCGACAGCGGCGTGACCATCGACGAGCGTGGCTACATCTTCGTCGACGACTACTGCGCTACCAGCGTGCCGGGCGTGTACGCCATCGGCGACGTGGTGCGCGGCATGATGCTGGCCCACAAGGCCTCGGAAGAGGGCATCATGGTGGTCGAGCGCATCAAGGGCCACAAGGCCCAGATGAACTACGACCTGATCCCGTCGGTCATCTACACCCACCCGGAAATCGCGTGGGTCGGCAAGACCGAACAGGCCTTGAAGGCCGAGGGCGTTGAGGTTAACGTGGGCACCTTCCCGTTCGCGGCCAGCGGCCGTGCGATGGCTGCTAACGACACCGGTGGTTTCGTCAAGGTCATCGCCGATGCCAAGACCGACCGCGTCCTGGGTGTACACGTGATTGGCCCATCGGCTGCCGAACTGGTGCAGCAGGGCGCAATCGCAATGGAATTCGGCACCAGTGCCGAGGACCTGGGCATGATGGTCTTCAGCCATCCGACCCTGTCCGAAGCGTTGCATGAAGCAGCGCTGGCAGTGAATGGCGGCGCCATTCACGTGGCCAACCGTAAGAAGCGTTAATTATAAGAAACCACGGCGGGCTGCCCGTCGTGAGTCTTGCGTGCATGACTCACCGCGGAAAGTCCGCCGGACCGGATCACACGGGAAAACCCGGGGTCAACGGTCACAGGTGGTGCGGCGCCAGTTATGGCGCAGCGCCGAAGCGCAGTACCTAACGAAGACGGTAAAAAGCATGAATCTTCACGAGTATCAGGGTAAGCAGCTGTTCGCTGAATACGGCCTGCCAGTTTCCAAGGGTTTCGCTGTCGATACCCCTGAGCAAGCTGCAGAAGCCTGCGACAAGATCGGCGGGAACGAGTGGGTGGTAAAAGCCCAGGTTCACGCCGGTGGTCGCGGTAAGGCGGGCGGCGTCAAGCTGGTTCGCAGCAAGGAAGACGCCAAGGCGTTCGCTGCACAGTGGTTGGGCAAGAATCTGGTTACCTACCAGACCGATGCCAACGGTCAACCCGTCTCCAAGATTCTGGTCGAATCCTGCACTGACATCGCCAAAGAGCTGTATTTGGGCGCTGTAGTCGATCGTTCGAGCCGCCGTATCGTGTTCATGGCCTCCACCGAAGGTGGCGTGGACATCGAGAAAGTCGCTCACGAAACGCCTGAGAAGATCCTCAAGGCCACTATCGACCCGCTGGTCGGCGCTCAGCCGTTCCAGGGTCGCGAACTGGCGTTCCAGCTGGGTCTGGAAGGCAAGCAAGTTCAACAGTTCGCCAAGATCTTCGTGGGTCTGGCCAAGCTGTTCAAGGATCACGATCTGGCCCTGCTGGAAGTGAACCCGCTGGTGATCAAGGCCGACGGCGACCTGCACTGCCTCGATGCCAAGATCAACATCGACGCCAACGCCATGTACCGTCAGCCGAAGCTGAAAACCTTCCACGACCCGTCGCAGGACGACGCCCGTGAAGCCCACGCTGCCAAGTTCGAACTGAACTACGTTGCCCTCGAAGGCAACATCGGCTGCATGGTCAACGGTGCCGGCCTGGCCATGGGTACCATGGACATCGTCAACCTGCACGGCGGCAAGCCGGCCAACTTCCTCGACGTTGGCGGTGGTGCTACCAAAGAGCGCGTTACCGAAGCGTTCAAGATCATTCTGTCCGACAGCAATGTCGCGGCCGTACTGGTCAACATCTTCGGCGGCATCGTTCGCTGCGACATGATTGCCGAAGGCATCATCGGTGCAGTGAAAGAAGTCGGCGTCAAAGTTCCGGTCGTCGTTCGCCTTGAAGGCAACAACGCCGAACTGGGCGCTAAAGTACTGGCAGAAAGCGGTTTGAACATCATTGCGGCAACCAGCCTGACCGACGCTGCTCAACAAGTTGTCAAAGCTGCGGAGGGCAAGTAATGAGCGTCCTGATCAATAAAGACACCAAAGTCATCTGCCAGGGCTTCACCGGCTCGCAGGGTACTTTCCACTCCGAACAGGCTATCGCCTACGGCACCAAGATGGTCGGCGGTGTAACCCCAGGCAAGGGTGGCACCACCCACCTGGGCCTGCCAGTGTTCAACACCGTGAAAGAAGCTGTAGAAGCGACCGGCGCTGACGCTTCGGTCATCTACGTTCCGGCTCCTTTCTGCAAGGACTCGATCCTGGAAGCTGCCTTCGGCGGCATCAAGCTGATCGTGTGCATCACCGAAGGCATTCCTACCCTGGACATGCTGGATGCCAAGGTCAAGTGCGACGAGCTGGGCGTGACCCTGATCGGCCCTAACTGCCCAGGTGTCATCACCCCGGGCGAGTGCAAGATCGGCATCATGCCAGGCCACATCCACCTGCCAGGCAAGGTCGGTATCGTTTCGCGTTCCGGCACCCTGACCTACGAAGCTGTGAAGCAGACCACCGACGCCGGCTTCGGCCAGTCGACCTGCGTCGGCATCGGCGGTGACCCGATCCCGGGTTCCAACTTCATCGACATTCTGAAGCTGTTCCAGGAAGACCCGAAGACCGAAGCGATCGTCATGATCGGTGAGATCGGCGGTTCGGCTGAAGAAGAAGCCGCGGCTTACATCAAGGCCAACGTCACCAAACCTGTGGTTTCCTACATCGCTGGTGTTACCGCTCCGGCGGGCAAGCGCATGGGCCACGCTGGCGCCATCATCTCCGGCGGCAAGGGCACTGCGGACGAGAAGTTCGCCGCCCTGCAGGACGCTGGCGTGAAGACCGTGCGTTCCCTGGCTGATATCGGCAAGGCCCTGGCCGAGCTGACTGGCTGGGAAGTCAAGAAGTAATACTGCTACACCCCCCACGCGCACAGAGGCCACCTTCGGGTGGCCTTTGTCGTTTCCGGGGGCAGGCAATATGGATTTTTCGATGGGTTTGATAGGAATTTTCAGGCAGACGAATTTCCCGATATCGGGATAATTCTGACCGTCCCCGGTTGCACAGACGACAAACAGATACGCACATCGGACAAGCAGCACTGTGCCAGTGCGTTTAAGTGACAAAACAGTTACCCTACGCGCTCACTCTGTGCCCGTGCCCCAAAAGGGAACGACACGCTAAACGGGTCTGGCTTATCAAGCCGGGCAGCATTTCCCTCAACCCTTGGGGAAATCCCTTCTCGAATCCCGATTTCAGCAGTGTGGTACTACCTTAAATGAAAGTTTTAAAAGGCCAGGACATCCTGGCGCTTGGCTTTATGACGTTTGCGCTTTTCGTAGGCGCGGGCAACATCATCTTCCCGCCTATCGTCGGTCTGCAGTCTGGCCCGCACGTGTGGATGGCCGCCCTGGGCTTCCTGGTTACTGCCGTGGGCCTGCCGGTCATCACCGTGGTTGCCCTGGCCAAGGTCGGCGGCGGCATGGATGCCTTGAGCAGCCCGATCGGCAAGTTCTTCGGTGGCCTGCTGGCGGCCGTGTGCTACCTGTCGGTGGGCCCGCTGTTTGCCACCCCGCGTACCGCGACCGTGTCGTTCGAGGTGGGTGTTGCGCCGCTGACTGGCGAAAGCCCGCTGGCGCTGTTCATCTACAGCCTGGTGTACTTCCTCGTGGTACTGGCCGTGTCCATGTACCCAGGCAAGCTGCTCGACACCGTGGGCCGTTTCCTGGCGCCGTTGAAAATCATCGCCTTGGCGGTGCTGGGCATTGCCGCCTTCGCGCTGCCTGCCGGCACCATTGGTGAAGCGCAGCCGGCCTATGCTGCCGCAGCATTCTCCAAGGGCTTCTCCGATGGTTACCTGACCATGGACACCCTGGGTGCCCTGGTGTTCGGTATCGTCATCGTCAACGCCATCCGCTCGCGGGGTGTCGAGTCACCGAAGCTGATCACCCGCTACGCCATCATTGCCGGCCTGATCGCCGGTGTCGGCCTGGCCCTGGTGTACATCAGCCTGTTCCGCCTGGGCGCAACCAGCCACGAAATCGCGGCTGGCGCCACCAACGGCGCGGCGGTGCTGCATGCCTACGTGCAACACACCTTCGGCTCGCTGGGCAGCGGCTTCCTCGCCGTGCTGATCGCGCTGGCTTGCCTGGTGACTGCGGTTGGCCTGACCTGCGCCTGTGCCGAGTACTTCAGCCAGATTCTGCCGCTGTCGTACCGTGCACTGGTGGTGATCCTGGCGGGCTTCTCGCTGCTGATCTCCAACCTTGGCCTGACCAAGCTGATCATGTTCTCGATCCCGGTGCTCACCGCTATCTACCCGCCGTGCATCGTGGTAGTCGGCCTGAGCTTCGTGAAGGACCTGTGGAACTCGCCAACCCGCATCCTGGCGCCAGTGATGCTGGTGTCGCTGCTGTTCGGCATGGTCGATGCGGTCAAGGGCAGCAGCATTGCCCACGTGCTGCCGGACTTCATGGCCCACCTGCCGCTGAGCGACCAGGGCCTGGCCTGGCTGGTGCCTTCGGTAGTGACCCTGGTTGGCGCCGTAGCCTGCGACCGAATGCTCGGCAAGCCGCGCGAAGCGCTGGCCTGATAGTCGAAGCCTGAGGGCGGCACCGGCCACAAGCCGAAGGGTGCTCGCCAAGGGTGGAAACTCAAGAGCCCCGTATCCGTGAGGATGCGGGGCTTTTTGTTTGCCTGTACTGGCCTCTTCGCGGGCGCGCCCGCTCCCACAGGTAAAGCGCAAGCCTCAGAATTGGGAGCGGGCGTGCCCGCGAAGAGGCCGGGATAAGCGGTGCAAATATCAGGATGGATGTGTGCCTTTTGCCGCTTGCCAGCGTCGAAATCCGGTCCCTATCCTTCAGGTATCTGGCCCCCTCGGGAACCCTGCATGAACTTTATTCAAAGCAACTTCAACAACCTGTTGGCCATCGCCTGGTTTGCCCTGTGCTGGGGTGGTTACACCCGCTATGCCATCTGGAAGGGGCGCGACACAGCGTGCCTGGCCAGCGTGCTGCACCTGTACCGCGAAGACTGGATGCGCCGCATGCTGCTGCGCGACAACCGTATCGCCGATGCCAGCGTGATCGGCAACCTCGAACGTAACGCGTCGTTTTTCGCCTCCAGCACCCTGATCATCCTCGCAGGCATCCTTACCGTGCTCGGCGCCTCCGACCGGGCGCTGTCGCTGCTGGCCGACCTGCCGCTGGTGCAACAGACTTCCCAGGGCATGTCGGAGATCAAGTTGCTGTGCCTGGCCATGGTCTTCGTCTACGCCTTTTTCACCTTCAGCTGGTGCATGCGCCAATACAACTTCGCGGCAGTACTGGTGGGGTCGGCGCCGATGATCGGTGAACGGCTGGTCAATGAACTTGAACGCAAGGCATTCGCCTCGCGCGCGGCGCGGGTGCTGTCGCTTGCCGCCAACCAGTTCAACCTGGGCCTGCGTTCCTATTACTTCGGCATGGCCATGTTGAGCTGGTTCATCAGCCCATGGTTATTCATGGTCATGAGTGTCGGCGTAGTGCTGATTCTTTACCGCCGCGAGTTCCATTCGGATGTGCTGGATGTGATGGTGTTCACACCTACCGAAAGTGTTTCGATCGAACCCGTCAGGGAGAACACCGCCTCTGGTACCTGAAACGTTTAATCCATAAGTTTCAGGCACAAAAAAACCCGACAATGTCGGGTTTTCTTGTTTTAGCCGATTACTGCTTGGCAGGTTCGGCTGGAGCAGCTGGAGCAGCTGGAGCGGCTTCCGGAGCCGGAGTAGCCGGAGCGGCTTCTTCGGCGGCCTTCTGCTCGGCTTCGGCCTGATCTTTGGCGGCTTCGGCGTTTTCCTTGGCGGCCTCGTTCATCTTATCCTGAGCTTCGCCCGCTTTTTCCTGGGCTTGCTCGGCGTGTTGCTGTGCGTCCTGGGCTTTGTCTTCGCTCGCTTTATCGCAAGCGGCCAGGCCCATGGCTGCGGCCAGCATCAGAGCAAAAGCAAAAGGTTTACGCATGGGGGTGTTTCTCCTTGGTGGAATAAGTGACTTGTTCCTTCGAGTGCAACTACGCGGAATAAGTTCCGCGAAGGTTACACATATATAACGCCCCGTTCTATATAGACTTTTTAACGATTTTATGCCGCTGCGGCAATGCGCGTGGAACCAGCCAATGAGCGATTCAACCTTGATGGCCATGGCCGAGCGTTTTCTCTCGGCCCTGAAACATTGTCAGTTGTTACAGATGCGCGTGGCGCAAGCCGATGCCGATGGCATTACCCTGGTACTGCCCTGGTCGCCGGCCATCGTCGGCAACCCGCAGACTGGCGCGGTGCATGGCGGAGCGCTGACCACGCTGATGGATACCACCTGCGGCATGGCCACGCTGTGCGTGCTGCCGCGCTTCGAGGTGTGCCCGACGCTGGACCTGCGCATCGATTACATGCACCCGGCCGAAGCCGGCAAGGACATGTACGGCCATGCCCAGTGCTACCGGGTCACCCGCGATGTCATCTTCACCCGTGGCACGGCCTACCAGGACGACCCTGACCAGCCGATCTGCCAGGTGGTGGGCACGTTCATGCGCCTGGGCCAGGAGATCAAGGGTGGCATTCGCTTCGGCAACAGCCTGAAGGAGGGCGGGGCATGATTCCGTACGAGGTTCGCCAACAGCTCAACGCCGCCCATGCGGTAGGAGACTATCGGCCATTACTGGCGCTGATCCCCTATGCCGGCCTGATCGGCATCGAATGCGAGCGCGAAGGCGATGACCTGCTGTTCCGCCTGCCGGCCAGCCAGGACAATATCGGCAACCCGCTGCTGCCGGCTATCCACGGTGGTGTGATCGCCGGCTTCATGGAGCTGTCGGCGGCGCTGTACCTGCTGATCTACAGCGAAAGCGCGAGCATTCCGAAGATCATCGACTTCTCCATCGACTACCTGCGCGCCGGGCACTTTCGCGATACCTACGCCCAGTGCCAGCTGTGGCGTCAGGGGCGGCGGGTGACCAATGTAGCCATCACCGCCTGGCAGGGTGACAGGCAATCGCCTATTGCCACGGCCCGCGCGCATTTCAAGATCGAACCGGAAAAGCCCTTGAAATCATCCGGGCAGCCCCCATCTGCATGACATCCGCCGCTAGCGCAGCCCGAAATGGCCGCCAGGCGTCAACTGCCATCAGATCGGAGTTTTGAAGACCATGAGTGTGGAGACTCAAAAAGAAACGCTGGGCTTCCAGACCGAGGTAAAGCAACTGCTGCACCTCATGATCCATTCCCTGTATTCGAACAAGGAGATCTTCCTGCGGGAGCTGATCTCCAACGCTTCCGACGCCGCTGACAAGCTGCGTTTCGAGGCGCTGGCCAAGCCAGAGCTGTTCGAAGGCGACGCCGACCTGAAGATTCGCCTGAGCTTCGACAAGGACGCCGGTACCGTGACCCTCGAGGACAACGGCATCGGCATGAGCCGCGAAGACGTCATTGCCCACCTGGGCACCATCGCCAAGTCCGGCACTGCCGACTTCATGAAGAACCTCACCGGTGACCAGAAGAAGGACTCGCACCTGATCGGTCAGTTCGGCGTGGGCTTCTACTCCGCATTCATCGTCGCTGACAAGGTCGATGTGTACAGCCGCCGGGCTGGCCAGCCGGCCGCTGAAGGCGTGCACTGGTCGTCGAAAGGCGAGGGCGAGTTCGAAGTCGCCACCATCGACAAGCCACAGCGCGGTACCCGCATCGTTCTGCACCTGAAAAAGGACGAGCAGGAGTTTGCCGATGGCTGGCGCCTGCGCAACGTGGTCAAGAAGTACTCCGACCACATCGCCATGCCGATCCAGCTGCCGAAAGAGCAAGCTGCCACCGAAGGCGAAGAACAGCCGGCCGAAGAGTGGGAAACCGTCAACCGTGCCAGCGCCCTGTGGACCCGCCCGCGTACCGAGATCAAGGACGAGGAGTACCAGGAGTTCTACAAGCACATCGGTCATGACTTCGAAAACCCGCTGGCCTGGAGCCACAACAAGGTCGAAGGCAAGCTCGAATACAATTCGCTGCTGTACGTGCCGGCCCGCGCGCCGTTCGACCTGTACCAGCGCGAAGCGCCACGCGGCCTGAAGCTGTACGTGCAGCGCGTATTCATCATGGACCAGGCCGAGTCGTTCCTGCCGCTGTACCTGCGCTTCATCAAGGGCGTGGTTGATTCCAACGACCTGTCGCTGAACGTGTCGCGTGAGATCCTGCAGAAAGACCCGATCATCGACTCGATGAAGACCGCGCTGACCAAGCGCGTGCTGGACATGCTGGAGAAACTGGCGAAGAACGAGCCCGAGAAGTACAAGGGCTTCTGGAAGAACTTCGGCCAGGTGCTGAAGGAAGGCCCGGCCGAAGACTTCGCCAACAAGGAAAAGATCGCCAGCCTGCTGCGCTTCGCTTCCACCCAGGACGACAGCGGCGAGCAGAGCGTTGCCCTGGCCGACTACCTGGCCCGCGCCAAGGAAGGCCAGGACAAGATCTACTACCTCACCGGCGAGTCGTATGCGCAGGTCAAGAACAGCCCGCACCTGGAAGTCTTCCGCAAGAAAGGCATCGAAGTGCTGCTGCTGACCGACCGTATCGACGAGTGGCTGATGAGCTACCTCAACGAATTCGACGGCAAGGCCTTTGTCGACGTCGCCCGTGGCGACCTGGACCTGGGCAAGCTGGATTCGGAAGAAGACAAGAAGGCCCAGGAAGAAGTCGCCAAGGACAAGGAAGGGTTGGTCGAGCGCCTGAAGGGCGCGCTGGGTGACAGCGTGGCTGAAGTGCGCGTGTCGCACC
This sequence comes from Pseudomonas sp. B19(2017), assembly GCF_002113165.1. Taxonomy (NCBI): domain Bacteria; kingdom Pseudomonadati; phylum Pseudomonadota; class Gammaproteobacteria; order Pseudomonadales; family Pseudomonadaceae; genus Pseudomonas; species Pseudomonas sp. B19(2017). The sequence continues at coordinate 69,525 of NZ_NEJR01000009.1, read as the reverse complement.
GCCTGACCGACTCCCCGGCGATCCTGGCGATCGGTGAGCAGGACCTGGGTCTGCAGATGCGCCAGATCCTCGAAGCCAGCGGGCAGAAGGTACCGGAGTCCAAGCCGATCTTCGAGTTCAACCCGACTCACCCGCTGATCGAGAAGCTGGACAACGAGCAGAGCGAAGACCGCTTCGCCGAGCTGTCGCACATCCTGTTCGATCAGGCGGCCCTCGCGGCCGGTGACAGCCTGAAGGACCCGGCGGCTTACGTTCGTCGCCTGAACAAGCTGCTGGTCGAGCTGTCTGCTTGAGTTGATGGATAGGAAAGCCCGCTTCGGCGGGCTTTTTTATGACGAGTGCCAAAGGAGTGCTTGATGAGCAAAGTAATCGTCGAATCGCTGGTTTATCACCTGTCCGGCAAGACCTACGAAAGCCGCCTGGTCTATGAGCCGGGTGCGCTGGGCCGCCCTGGGTTGGTGATGGCACCGAACTGGATGGGTATTGGCGAAGGGGCCGAGCGCATCGCCAAGGAAGTGGCCGAGAAGGGCTATGTGGTGCTGATTGCCGACCTGTACGGGCAATCGGTGCGCCCGTCAAACGCCGACGAGGCCGGCGCCGCGATGATGCCGTTGAAGAATGACCGAGGCGAGCTGCGCAAGCGCATGCAGGAAGCCCTGGCGCAGCTGTTGGGGCAGTCGAAGGCGCTGCTGGAGCCGGGCAAGGTTGGCACGTTCGGCTTCTGCTTTGGTGGCTGCTGTGCCCTGGAATTGGCCCGTAGCGGTGCCGATCTGCGCGCGGCGGTGTCGTTCCATGGCACGCTGGACACGCCGAACCCTGAAGATGCCAAGCGTATCAAGGGCTCGGTGCTGGTCTTGCATGGTGCTTCCGATCCGCTGGTGCCGAAGGAGCAGTTGCCGGCGTTCGAGGAGGAGATGAATGCGGCCAAGGTTGACTGGCAGTTGCTGAGCTATGGCGGGGCGGTGCACTCGTTTACCGACCCCAATGCCAATGTGCCGGGCAAGATGCAGTATGACCGGCGCACCTCGGAGCGGGCGTTCCGCTCGATGCACAACCTGCTGACCGAAGTGTTCCAGCGCTGACATGGCATGGGGCCGCTGTGCGGCTCTACAGGGATAGCGTGGCTCATGGCATGCGCGGTCCCTGTAGGAGCGGCCTTGTGTCGCGATGGGCTGCAAAGCAGCCCCAAAATTACCTGGGCAGCTCGATCCTCGAAGTTTCCCCCGGTACCACCGGCCAATCCCCCGCAGCCCACTTGGCCCGGGCCTGTTCGATCAGCTCCACGTCACTGGCGACAAAGTTCCAGTTCATCCGCCGTGGCCCATCCAGCGGCGCGCCACCAATCAGCACCAGTTGGCACTCACCCTCCGCGTACAGTGTCACCTCTTCGCCCTCCGGCAGCACCACCAGGCTGCACGGCTCCACTTCCTCATCGTTCATCAGCAGTTCGCCATCCAGCACGTACAGCGCCCGTTGCGCATGCTCATTCGGCACCTGCAAGGTAGTCGCCGGCTGCATCCGCACATGTGCGTAAAGGGTAGGGGACAGCACTGGCACCGGCGATTCCAGGCAGAACCCGCTACCGGCAATCATGCAGATACGCACTCCCAGGCTGTCGCTGACCGGCAGGCTTGCCGCCGGGTGATGGCTGTAGCTGGGCGCGCCTTGCTCCTGTTCGCGTGGCGACGCCAGCCATACCTGCAACCCGTGCAGGCGTGAACCATGTGCCAGGGCATCTTCAGGCGTGCGCTCGACATGGGCCACGCCGCAACCTGCGGTCATCCAGCTGACATCACCAGGCAGCACCCGCTGCGCCGAGCCGAGGCTGTCCTTGTGCAGGATGGCCCCTTCGAACAGATAGGTAAGCGTCGACAGGCCGATATGCGGGTGCTGGCGGATGTCCATGCCATGCCCCGGGGCATAGTCGGTTTCGAGCATGTGGTCGAAAAACACGAACGGGCCGACGCTGCGGCACTGGGCCGACGGCAGCGGGCGCAGGATCGGTTGGCCCTCGACCGATTCGGCACGTGGGCGAATGACCAGTGGGCTGCTCATGGGAAGGCTCCAGGGAAGGTGGAAATGCCCCAAGCATAGCGGTTTGCCTGCCGCGGCTGAACCGTCTCGTTTACCGGCAGGTCTAGAGATCTGGTACCCGGAAAAGGAAGCTTCATCATGATCGCCAGAGCGCTGGGCTGCGTGCTGTTATCCGCCTCGCTGTGCCACGCGGTGCAGGCGCGCGACTACCGCTACAGTGATGCCCATTTGCACTACGTCGACTTCTTCCAGGAAAGCGAAGGCATGCCCGCGCTGATCAAGGCCATGGATGCTGCGGGTATCGAGCAGTCGATGATTTCCGGCGTGCCGGTGGCCAAGAAGTGGCATGAAGACGAGCCCAAGCGCCCGCGCTACTACGCCGGTGACGATGCCGATGCCTACTGGTACAGCGCCACCGATACCTATGTGGCTGCGGCACTGCAGCAGTTGCCGGACGCGCAGCGTAAGCGCTTTCATCCATTCCTGACCGGCTTCAACCCGGTCGACAAGAATGCCGTCAGCCATATCGAGCGCATGCTCGACCTGTACCCGGGCCTGTGGCAGGGCATTGGCGAGGTGTTCACCCGCCACGACGACCTTACCGCATTGACCACGGGCGAAACGCCGCGCGCCAACAACGAAGCCATGACGCGTATCTACCACCTGGCGGCCGAGCGCGACTTGCCGGTATTGCTGCATTCCAACATCACCTCCAAGCGCGAGCGCAACCCGCTATACCTGGCGGAGATCGAAGAGCCGCTGCGCAATCACCCGCACACGCGATTCATCTGGGCGCATGCCGGCAGCAGCATGGAGATACACCGACACCAGACGCAAATGGACTTTCTGCTGCCGGTGCTGACGCGGTTGCTGGAAGATTATCCGAACCTGTACGTCGACCTGTCGTGGAGCGTGCTGGAACCCTATTTGCTGGACAGCAAGGGTGTGCCTCGCAAGGCGTGGCTGGCCTTGGTCGAGAAGTACCCGGAGCGCTTCATGCTGGGCTCGGATGTGGTGGGGCGGTTTGGCAGCCTCGGAGAGCAGATGCACGGGTTCAGGCCGTTTCTGGATGCATTGCCGGAACAGGTGGCCAACAAGGTGGCCCGGGAGAATTTTCTGGCGGTGTTGCCCAAGGTTCGTCAGTGACCTGTGCCGCCCTCTTCGCGGGCATGCCCGCTCCCACAGGATCACCACAAGCCCGAATGCCATGGGGCCCCTGTGGGAGCGGGCGTGCCCGCGAAGAGGCCGGCACAGGCGATACAAATGAAAACGCCCCGAACCAGTCGGGGCGTTTTCCTCTACCGCAGCAGCGTCTTACTTGCCTTCCCAGCGCTTGAGCACCAGGGTGGCGTTGGTGCCGCCGAAGCCGAAGCTGTTGCTCATGACCGTGTCGATCTTGGCGTTTTCTTCGGTCTTGCGCAGGATCGGCAGGTCGGCAACCTCCGGGTCCAGCTCGTCGATGTTGGCGGAACCGGCGATGAAGTTGTTTTCCATCATCAGCAGGCAGTAGATCGCCTCGTGTACGCCGGCAGCGCCCAGCGAGTGGCCCGACAAGCTCTTGGTCGAGCTGATCTTCGGTGCCTTGTCGCCGAACACGGCGCGAACACCCTTGATCTCGGCAACGTCGCCGACAGGGGTCGAGGTGCCGTGGGTGTTCAGGTAGTCGATCGGGGTGTCGACGGTCGACAGCGCCTGCTGCATGCAGCGGATGGCACCTTCGCCGCTCGGGGCAACCATGTCGTAGCCGTCGGAAGTGGCACCGTAGCCAACGATTTCGGCGTAGATCTTGGCGCCACGGGCCAAGGCGTGTTCCAGCTCCTCGACCACCACCATGCCGCCGCCACCGGCGATGACGAAGCCATCACGGTCAGCGTCGTAGGCGCGCGAGGCCTGTTCCGGGGTTTCGTTGCGCTTGGTCGACAGGGCGCCCATGGCATCGAACAGGAACGACTGGCTCCAGTGCTCTTCTTCACCGCCACCGGCGAAGACGATGTCCTGCTTGCCCCACTGGATCTGCTCCAGGGCGGTGCCGATGCAGTGGGCCGAGGTGGCGCATGCCGACGAGATCGAGTAGTTGATGCCCTTGATCTTGAACGGGGTGGCCAGGCACGCCGAAACGGTGCTGCCCATGGTGCGGGTAACGCGGTACGGGCCGACGCGCTTGACGCCTTTCTCGCGCAGGGTGTCCAGCGCTTCCATCTGGTTCAGGGTCGAGGCGCCGCCGGAGCCAGCCACCAGGCCGGTACGCGGGTTGGAAACCTGCTCTTCGGTCAGGCCGGCGTCCTTGATCGCGTCCTGCATCGCCAGGTAGGCGTAGGCGGCAGCGTGGCCGACGAAGCGGTAGACCTTACGGTCGATCAGTTCTTCGAGGTTGAGGTCGATGGACCCGGAAACCTGGCTACGCAGCCCCATTTCCTTGTATTCCGGGTTGTAACGGATACCCGGACGGCTGTTGCGCAGGTTTTCGGTGACGGTAGCTTTGTCATTGCCCAGGCACGATACGATGCCCAGACCAGTGATAACGACGCGGCGCATGCGAATAACCCTTAGAAATTGTCAGTGGAGGTGAACACGCCGACCCGCAGGCCTTCGGCAGTGTAGATCTCGCGGCCGTCGACGCTGACCGAGCCATCGGCGATGGCCATGTTCAGCTTGCCCTTCAGGACGCGCTTGATGTGAATGTTGTAAGTGACCTTCTTGGCTTCGGGCAGTACCTGGCCGAAGAACTTCACCTCGCCCGAACCCAGGGCGCGACCGCGGCCTGGCAGGCCCTGCCAGCCGAGGAAGAAGCCGACCAGCTGCCACATGGCGTCGAGGCCCAGGCAGCCCGGCATTACCGGGTCGCCTTCGAAGTGACAGGCGAAGAACCACAGGTCCGGATTGATATCCAGCTCGGCGACCAATTCACCTTTGCCGTACTTGCCGCCTTCTTCACTGATGTGGGTGATGCGATCGACCATCAGCATGTTCGGCGCGGGCAGTTGCGCATTACCTGGGCCGAACAGCTCACCGCGACTGCAGCGCAGCAGGTCTTCCCGAGTAAAGGCGTGTTGTTTGGTCATGCGAGCTCCTCAATAACCCCCTGTGGCAGGGGATGAATCTTCCCGGCCGGCCCGATACGCATCGCGTCCGGGGCGGCAGCCTACAGGTAGACTATTGCGTTGTGGTGAAAGTCACAGTGCGCCTGGTGAAAGAAGTACAGGTGTGCACTGAAACGTCTATTTTCAGGTCCGATGAAGGTCCTGTCCAGTGTTTAAGACTGCCGCACTTTAGCATTTATCGCCAGTCGCGGTTGTCTGACCGGGCAGCCAGCGCTGCAGCACGCGCTGCAGTTCGGTGCGGCGCAAGGGTTTGCTCAGGTAGTCGTCCATGCCGGCCGCCATGCAACGCTCGCGGTCGCCCTGCAAGGCGTTGGCGGTCAGGGCGATGATCGGTAGCCCGGCGCCGTTGGGCAGTTGCCGAATTCGTCGGGTGGCTTCATAGCCGTCCAGGTGCGGCAGGCGGCAGTCCATCAACACGGCGGCAAAACGCTGCCGGCTGACCCGTTCGACCGCCTCCAGGCCGTCCTCGGCGGTGCTCACCGCCAGCCCCAGGCTGCGCAGCATGGCCTCGATGACACTTTTGTTGACCGGATTGTCCTCTACCAGCAGCACCTGATCGTTGTCGGTCATTGCCGCTGGCGCAGCGCTTGGCAGCGTCAGCGAGACCGCGGCAGGGCTGGCCAGGGCCAACGGCATCTCCAGGGTAAACGTGGAGCCAAGGCCCTCACGGCTTTCGCCGCGCAGCTTGCCGCCCATGCGTTCGGCCAGGGTGCGGGCAATCGACAGCCCCAGCCCGGTGCCGCCATAGCGGCGGGAAATGGAGCTGTCGGCCTGCTGGAAGGCGACGAACATCATTTCCAGGCGGTCGCTGTCGATGCCGATTCCGGTGTCGCGCACGCTACAGGTCAGCCAGAGCAATTGCCGGTCAAGCATCTGCCAGCGCGCCTCGACCTGGACCTGGCCGCGCTCGGTGAACTTCAGCGCGTTGCCGACCAGGTTCAGCAGGATCTGGCGAATGCGCGTGGGGTCGCCGTTCACCTGCAACTGTTCGATACCGGCCGGCAGTTGCAGGTGCAGGGCAAGCCCGCGCTGCTGGGCGCTGTGCTGGAACGACTGGACGCAGCTGGTGATCAGCTCGCCGAGGTTGAAGTCGATGTGTTCCAGTTGCAGGGCGGCGCGCTCGATGCGCGAGAAGTCGAGAATGTCGTTGATGACCTTGAGCAGGTGCCCGGTGGACTCGCTGGCCAGCGCGGTGTACTCGGCCTGTTCGTTGCTCAGCGGCGTGGTTTCCAGCAACTGCAGCATGCCCAGCACGCCATTCATCGGCGTGCGCAGCTCGTGGCTCATCATCGCCAGAAAGTCCGATTTGGCGCGGTTGGCCTGTTCGGCCTCTTCGCGGGCCTGAATCAGTTCGGCAATGGCCTTCTTCTGTTCATCACTGGCCTGCTCCAGGGCGTGGGCCAGGTTATTGATGTGGCGCGCCAGGTGGCCCAGCTCGCTGTCATCGACCACCGGCAACAAGGTGTTGTACTCGCCCTGCTGGATGGCCTTGACCGCATGGCCCATGTCGCTGATCGGCTTGGCCAGGCTCAGGGCCAGGCGGCGTGCCAGCAGGAAGGTGAACAGCAGGGCGAACAGCGCGAGGATACCGGCCTTGATCACGATTTCCTGCTGGCGCTGGCTGAAGGCGTCATCGGACATGCCGACGATCACCCGGCCCAGGTAATCGTCGCCGATGGCCGGTGAGGTGGCCTTGCCCTGTTGCAGGAAATCGCTGTCCAGACGGATTTGCTGCAGGCGGATGGGCGCCTGGAACACTTCGACGCGCTGGGCGCGGTTGGCGCTTTCGTCGGACTGCTCCACATACACCAGGATGTGGTTGCGGCTGTCCTGCACTTCGAGGAAGCGCACGTGAGGGATGCTGAGCGTGGCTCGCATCAGGCCCTCGAGCACTTCGTTGTTGCCCGAGATCACCCCGTACTCCGAGGCTGGCGCCAGCTGGTTGGCGATCAGTTGCCCGGTGTGGTTCAGTTCCTGGCGCAGGTCCTGGATACGCACGAAGGTGAAGAAGCTGATCAGCAGCAAGGTCAGCAGCAGGGCAGGGCCGAGGCTGATGATCTGGGTGCGGGTGTGGATGTCCCAGCTCAGGCGCTTGCTCATGGGGTGGGTTCTCCTTCGGCCAGGGCCTTGGCGGCGGCGTTCGGATCGATCGGTTCCAGGCCCAGGGCGCGCGCCACCTGCTGGTTGCCGCTAACGCCGAAGTGTGCCGGGTACAGGTTGCGTGGCCAGCGTGCCGGTGGCTGGTCGAGCAACTGGTCGAGCACCGCCAGCCAGTCGTCCTGGTCGCTGAAGGTGCTGGCCAGGGCGCCGGCGCGGACGAACCCGGCGTTCGGGCCGATCAGCGCCATCTGTCGGCCATAGCTGCTCAACAGCAGATTCTTCGCGGTCTTGGAGTTGTACAGGTCGCTGTCATCCAGCCCCAGCAGCACGTCACTGTTGGCCAGCAGGTGTTGCAGAGGGCGGCTGTCGCGCGGGTCAGGCCAGTTCTGGGCAATGATCTCCAGGCCCAGCTGGCGGGCGGCCTGGCGCAGCTCTTCGAGCAAAAAGCTGCTGTGCTCACCGTACAGCACACCAATACGCTGGGCCTGTGGCAGCAGGTAGCGCGCCAGGCGCAGCTGCCGGCCCAGCGGCGGGTCGCTCCACAGCAGGGTGAGGAACGCGGGACGCGACTTTCCCAGGCGCTGTTCAGCCTGTACCCGGCTGACCCGCATCGCCATCGCCGGCGGGCCGGCGGTTTCCCCAAGGCGCCATTCCAGTGCGGCGTTGTCCAGCAGGATCAGGCGCAGGTCAGCCCTGAGCTTGCCCGGGCGTGGCAGGTCGGCGGTGGTCTGGAAATGCACATGATCGTGGGGCCGGCGGCTTTCCAGCGCGGTGACGAAACTGCGAATGCCGGGCTGGTCTTCTGCGCCTACCAACAGGATTTCGCTGGCGGACAGCGGCCCCAGCGGCCACAGGCACAGCAGCAACAGGCGCAAAAGCAGGGCCATCAGAACTCCAGCTCCGCGCTGACGCTCAGGCGGTGGCGGCTGTCGTAGCGGTTCTGGATTGCCGTGGTCGGCTCATCGTCTAGGCGCTGTTGCCACAGTGCGGCCAGCTCCAGGTTGCTGCCATGCACCCGGAAACGCTTGGCCAGGCGCAGGTCCAGGCGCTCGTAGCGATACTGGTTGAGCGCATCGTCACCGTAATAGAACAGCGCGCTGGACCAGCCGTCGCCCCATTCGCGCATCCACCCGGCCGAGCCGCTGTTGCGGGCGCTGAGGCGGCGGTCGGCGGGGTTGCTGGCCCAGGCATCGACATAGGCGTAGGTCAGGCGCAGGCGGTCGCGCAGGGTCGGGCGCCAGTCCAGTTGCGCCTCGCTGCCGCTGAAACGGGCCTTGTTGGCATTGCTGGCGATGTACTGGTTGTTCTTCAGGGGCTCGCTGATCATTCCGGTGATCTCGTCGTAGAACAGCTTCACATCCATGTTCAGGTCGATATCGCTGAAGTAGCCGTTGTAGCCCAGCTCGCGCGAGCGCATGCGTTCCTGGTCCAGATCGCCGGGGCCGCGGGTCTTGACGAAGTACTCGCCGTTTTGCAGGCCGAATGCGTTGGGGGTCAAGTTCCTGACCGTGTAGCTCCAGTTGATGTTGTTCTCGAACATGTCTGGCGAGCGCACAGCCTCGGAATACACCGCGCGCAGGCCATGGCGCGGGGTGATCAGGTAGTTGACCGCCACTCGCGGGGTGAGCGAGCTGCCGGACAGGCGCGAGTCCTCGAACATGGCGCCGCCCTGCAGGATCCAGTGCTCGTCGGCGCGCCATTCCAGCTGGCCGAACAGGCGCCAGGTCTGGTCGTCAATGCTGCCGTTGAAGTAAGTCTGCGAGTCGGCCCGATCATAGCGGTAGTTCATGCCGCTGAGCAGGCGCAGGCTGTCGGTCAGGCTCAGGGTGTCCTGGATTTCCAGGTCGTAGCGGGTTTCGCGGGTGCTCTGGTCGACGTCGCCGCAGACCTGCTGCTTGCCACCGTTCGCCCATTGCTGCTGGACCCTCTCCAGGAGCCCGCTCATGACCGGGTCGTTGGTTGAAAGTGGTGCGCCGGTAGCAATGCCGCGCGCCACTTTTTCGGCGAAGTCAGGGTTCATTTGCCAGAGTTGGGTCAATTCCGGGCTGAACGACTGCAGGGCATCACAGGCACGCCACACCTGCTGACGGTCGAAATGCTGGGCAGAGCCCTGGATGTAGAGGCTGTGCTCGGAACTGAAGTCCTTGGTCCAGCGCAATGAGCCAGCGTAGTCCTTGGCATTGACGTCAGCGTTGTTACCGGCTTCGTATTTGGCGAAGACCGGCTGATAGGTATACGGCCGCTGATTGCTGCCTTCCTTGGCCGCCAGTTGCCATTCCAGGGTCTGGTCGTGCGTCAGGTTGTGGCTGGCATTGAGGGTGAGGCGGGTCAAGCGACGGCTGTCGCGGTAGTCCTGGCCGAACTGGTTCTCGTCGAAGCCGTCGTCCTGCTGGCCGGACAGCGACAGGCGCATGTCGCCGCCATCCCAGCCGAAGCCGTGGCTGGCGTAAAAGTCGTTGATCCCGTCCTGGCCACGGGTCGTCTTCAACCGCGTGCCATGGCTGTCGGCGGGGTTGCGGGTAAGGATATTGACCACCGCCATCAGCGCGTTGGCGCCATAGCTGACCGTGTTGGGGCCGCGGAACACCTCGATGCGCTCGATATCCTCCATGGCCAGGGGGATGTCGCTCCAGTCCACCGTGGCCAGGCCGGCGCGGTACACCGAACGGCCATCGATCAGCACCTGCATGCGCCGCGCGTCGTTGACGTTGCTGCCGTGGTAGTTGACCGTGGGCTGGTTGCCTGCGTTGTAACCCACCATCATGCCTGGCACCAGGCGCAGCAGTTCGGGGATGTCGCGGGCACCGCTGGCGCGGATCAGATCGCTGTCGAGCACGGTCATGCTGCCCGGAACTGCAGCGGGGGATTGTTTCAGGCGCGTGGCGGTCAGAACCTGCGGCAGGTCGGTGTTGTCGATGAACAGATCATCGGCCACGGCCGGGCCACCGAGCAGGGCAGTCAGTATGAGCAGGCGCGGGTACGGGGGCGTGCCAGGGAACACAAAGCGGCCTTGTATCAGGATTGAAACAGGCATGGTAACTGACCTTGGCATATTTGCCAGTGATCTGCTTTACCTGTTCGGGCCCTTTCGCGGGCACGCCCGCTCCCACGGGGGGAGCGCGGTTATTCTGTGGGAGCGGGCACGCCCGCGAAAGGGCCGGTACTGACACTGGTTCTGTAGCAGGCGAGCCGTATAATGGCCGGGTCGCCACTTAACTTTTGGCTTTAACGGATTGGATATGACTGAACAGCAACCTGTTGCAGTTCTGGGAGGCGGCAGCTTCGGCACCGCCGTGGCGAACCTGCTGGCAGAAAACGGTGTGCCGGTGCGTCAATGGATGCGCGACCCGGACCAGGCCGAGGCCATGCGCGTCAATCGCGAGAATCCGCGCTACCTCAAGGGCATCCGCCTGCACGACGGCGTCGAGCCGGTCAGCGACCTGCTGGCCACCCTGCAGGCGAGCGACCTGGTTTTCGTCGCCCTGCCATCGAGCGCCTTGCGCAGCGTGCTGGCCCCGCATGCCGAACTGCTGCGCGGCAAGGGCCTGGTCAGCCTGACCAAGGGCATCGAAGCGCAAAGCTTCAAGCTGATGAGCCAGATCCTCGAGGAAATCGCCCCTGAGGCGCGCATCGGCGTGCTGTCCGGTCCCAACCTGGCCCGTGAAATCGCCGAACATGCGCTGACCGCCACGGTGGTCGCCAGCGAGGACGAAAAACTGTGCCAGCAGGTGCAGGCCGTGCTGCATGGGCGTACCTTCCGCGTCTACGCCAGTGCCGACCGCTTTGGCGTCGAGCTGGGCGGGGCGCTGAAGAACGTCTACGCCATCATCGCCGGCATGGCGGTGGCCCTGGGCATGGGCGAAAACACCAAAAGCATGCTGATTACCCGCGCCCTGGCCGAGATGACCCGCTTCGCCGTCAGCCAAGGCGCCAACCCCATGACCTTCCTCGGCCTGGCCGGTGTCGGTGACCTGATCGTGACCTGCTCCTCGCCCAAGAGCCGCAACTACCAGGTCGGCCACGCGCTGGGCCAGGGCCTGAGCCTGGAGCAGGCGGTCAACCGTCTTGGCGAAGTGGCCGAAGGTGTCAATACCCTCAAGGTGCTCAAGGCCAAGGCGCAGGAAGTGCAGGTGTACATGCCGCTGGTGGCGGGCCTGCATGCCATCCTGTTCGAAGGCCGCACGTTGAACCAGGTGATCGAGCACCTGATGCGTGCCGAGCCGAAGACTGATGTCGATTTCATTTCCATCAGCGGTTTCAACTGAGCCTTGAGCGGCTCTGACAACAGCAAGGAGCAACACATGAACGATACGCCCGAACGCGCCCAGCGCGAGTCGATCATCCTGCGGGTCCTGTGGATGCTGGTGTTCCTGGTGGTCTGGCAACTGGCTGAGCTGCTGCTCGGTGGCCTGGTACTGGTACAACTGATCTACCGCCTGGTGTACGGCGCCCCCAGCGCCAGCCTGATGAACTTCGGCGACAGCCTTAGCCAGTACCTGGCGCAGATCGGCCGCTTTGGCAGCTTCCACAGCGACCAGAAGCCCTGGCCGTTCGCCGACTGGCCGGCACCGCGTGCCCCGGAAGGCGAGGCGCCGCATGCCGTGGCCCCGGCCCCGCACCCGGTGCGTGACGAGGAGCCCAAGCTGTGAAGCTGTGGGTGCTGCGCCACGGCGAAGCGGAGCCGCGGGCCAACAGCGATGCCGAGCGCCGGCTGACCGCCCACGGCCGCGAGCAGGTGCTGCACAGCGCCGCCCGCCTGCTGGGCCAGCCGCTGCAGGCGATCATCGCCAGCCCTTATGTACGCGCCCAGCAAACGGCCGCCCTGGTGCATGACACCCTGGGCTTCGCCGAGCCAGTGCGCACCGTGCCCTGGCTGACACCCGACACGGATGTGCAGCAGGCCATCGGCGAAATCGAGCGCCTGGGCCTGGAGCATGTGCTGCTGGTCAGTCATCAGCCGCTGGTGGGGACCTTGGTCGGGGCGCTGGAGCATGGCCACCAGCAACAACCGGCAGGCATGAGCACTGCAAGCCTGGCGGAGCTGGAAGGGGACTGGCCGTTGGCGGGGTTGATGACGCTTCGGGCGATCAACTCGCCGGCCTGAGCTCTCAGGCCATCTCGGTTTCCTGTAGGAGCGGCCTTGTGCTGCGAAGAGGCCAGTAGGGCAATAGCTCTTCTCCGGCAGTTATGGCCTCTTCGCAGCACAAGGCTGCTCCAACAGGACCTGTGCATGGCTTGAAGGTAGCGGCGGCGCCCGCAAGCCTGACCTGATTGCCCTCGCCGATGACCTTTCCGGACATTGCCGAACAGCCCGACGATGCCGACAATGGGCCATCATTCCCGCATCCGGACCCGGCGCCATGTTGCAGCAGATCTTCTTCGCCCATGCCAACGGTTTCCCCTCGGCCACGTACGGCAAGCTGTTTGCTGCCCTGGCGCCGGACTATCAGGTGCAGCACCTGGCCCAGCACGGGCACGATCCGCGTTTTCCGGTGGACGACAACTGGCAGAGCCTGGTCGACGAACTGTTGCACCACCTGGCCCGGCAGGATCAGCCGATATGGGGTGTTGGCCATTCGCTGGGCGGCGTGTTGCACCTGCACGCCGCCTTGCGCTGCCCGGAGTACTACCGCGGCGTGGTGATGCTCGACTCGCCGGTGCTCACCCGCGCCGACCAGTGGTTGCTGCGCACCGCCAAGCGCTTCGGCTTCATCGACCGTATCACCCCGGCGGGTCGCACCCTGGGGCGTCGCGAAACCTTCAACGACCGTGACAGCGCCCGGGACTATTTCGCCGGCAAATCACTGTTCCGCCATTTCGACCCCGATTGCCTCGATGCCTATATAGAACACGGCCTGCAAGCAATGGAACAGGGGCTGCAGTTGCGCTTCGATCCGGCCACGGAAATCAGCATCTACCGCAGCATCCCGCATACCAGCCCCGCTCCTGCGCGGCAATTGCAGGTGCCGCTGGCCATGGTCCGCGGCGAGCGCAGCAAGGTCATTCGCCGCCACCACACCCTGGCCGTGCGCGGCATGCCCAGGGGCGAATACCACAGCGTGCCGGGTGGGCATATGTTCCCGCTGGAGCGACCAACCGACACCGCCAGCCTGATCAAGGGCCTGTTCGACCGCTGGAGCCAGGCATGAGCGCGCAGGTCGAGGAAATACGCCTGAGCCTGGGCCATATCGAACTGGCGGCGCACCTGTTCGGCCCCGAAGACGGCTTGCCGGTGATCGCCCTGCATGGCTGGCTGGACAACGCCAACAGCTTCGCCCGCCTGGCGCCACTGCTCAAAGGCCTGCGCATCATCGCCCTGGACCTGGCCGGGCATGGTTATTCCGAGCACCGGCCACTCGGCGCCAGCTACGCCCTGGCCGACTACGCCCATGATGTGCTGCGGGTGGCCGAGCAGGTGGGCTGGCAACGTTTTGCCCTGTTGGGCCACTCACTCGGGGCAATCATTTCGGTGCAGCTGGCTGGCGCATTGCCGGAGCGAATCAGCCACCTGGCCCTGATCGACGGCGTCATTCCGCCAACTGGCGCCGAGCAGGATGCCGGTGAGCGGCTGGGCATGGCCCTGCAGGCCCAGTTGCGCCTGGATGGCAAGCGCAAGTCGGTGTACGCGACCCTGGAGCAGGGCGTGCAGGCACGCATGAAAGGCATGGTCGCGGTCAGCCGCGAGGCAGCCGAGTTGCTGGCCCAGCGAGGCCTGATGCCGGTGCCCGGTGGTTACAGCTGGCGCAGCGACAGCCGCCTGACCCTGCCTTCGCCAGTGCGCCTGAGCGAGGCGCAGGCCATGGCTTATGTGCGCCGGGTGAGTTGCCCGGCGCGCCTGGTGGTGGCCGCCGACGGCATGCTGGTGCGTCACACCGGGTTGCTGGAGCAGCTACCCTTTGAGCAAGTGACGCTGCCCGGTGGCCATCACTTGCACCTGAACGATGAGCAGGGTGCGGCCCTTGTCGCAGACTGTTTCAATCGCTTCTTTGGCTTTGCTTGACTTGCACCGGACAAGTGTCGAGGCTTGGCGGGTTGAACAGGGAGACAACCATGCAACTGCCAGACATCCTGGAGCTTCACCTCGGCGCCGAGCGCCGCCTGGGTCGCCAATGAGCGCGCCTGCTACCATCCGTAATGCCTTCGCTGCCTGCCTGGTATTCGCCAGCTCCGTGTCGTGGGCCGGCAGCCTGCCGGTACCGGTAGACGCCAAGGTGGTCGACCAGCGCCCGGCCGTAGAGCAGGAACGTGTCTACCCCATGGGCCCGCTGCGCAAGATCAGCGGCCGACTGCGGGTCGAGGACAAGGTCGAAAGCCGCGGCCAGGTCAGCTCGGTCACCTATGAGCTGCCGGTCGAACGTACCGCCCGCGAAGCCTTCACCAGCGCCCGCGAAGCCCTGCAGCGCGACGGTGGTTACCCGCTGTTCTGGTGCCAGGGCCGCGATTGCGGTGAGGCGAGCCTGTGGGCCAATGATGTGTTCGGCAATGCCCGCCTCAACGGCGGCGACGAGCAGCAGGCGTTCATTCTGCTGCGCCGCTCGGCGGCGCAGGCCGACACCCTGGTCGCGCTGTACAGCGTTACCCGCGGCAACCGCCGCGCCTACCTGCACGTGGAAGAGTTCGTCGCCGGCAGCCCGCTGGGCGAACTGCTGCCGACCGCCGCCACGGTGCTGCGCGAAATGCGTGACACCGGCAAGCTCGACTACCCTGACCTGGCCGCGCCGCAAGACGCCTGGGCGAACCTGCTGGCGCGCAGCCTGAACCTCGACAGCACCCTGCGTGCCAGCCTCAGTGGTGCCCAGGCCGAAGCCTGGCGCGAGGCACTGGTCAAGGCGGGTGTGCGCAACGGCCGCCTCGAAGTCGGTAGCGCGCCTACCGACGGCCTGCACCTTGAACTGATCCGTTGAACGAGCACCACCATGGCTAACAATGACCGCATGCTGGTCCAGATCCTGCTGTTGGCGCTGCTGGGTGCCGGCCTGTGGGTTATGGCACCTTTCATTTCAGCGCTATTGTGGGGGGCCATTCTGGCCTTTGCCAGCTGGCCCTTGATGCGCTTGCTGACGCGTGTGCTGGGCGGGCGCGAAACCCTGGCGGCAGGCCTGCTGACCAGCGCCTGGATCCTGATCGTGGCACTGCCGCTGGTGTGGCTGGGGTTCAACCTGGCCGATCACATTCGCGATGCGACGGCGTTCGTGCGTGACGTGCAGATGGACGGCCTGCCCGATGCACCGGCCTGGCTGGGCGGCATCCCGTTGGTTGGCGAGCGCCTGGTCAGCTGGTGGCAATCGCTGGACCAGCAGGGCGCGGCCTTGCTGGCTTCGGTCAAGCCGCACCTTGGGCAAGTCGGCAACTGGCTGCTGGCGCGCAGTGCGCAGATTGGCAGTGGCGTGCTGGAGCTGACCCTTAGCCTGGTATTCGTGTTCTTCTTCTACCGCGACGGCCCGCGATTGTCGGCGTTCGTCCTGCGCTTGCTGCACCGCTTGATGGGCGACCGCGCCGAGTACTACCTGGAGCTGGTGGCCGGTACGGTGCAGCGAGTGGTCAACGGAGTGATCGGTACGGCTGCCGCGCAGGGCCTGCTGGCGTTGATCGGGTTCCTGATTGCCGGCGTACCCGGGGCGATCGTGCTGGGCCTGGTCACCTTCATGCTCAGCCTGATCCCCATGGGCCCGCCACTGGCCTGGATCCCGGCCACGGGCTGGCTGGTATGGAAGGGCGAATACGGCATGGCAGTGTTCCTTGGGGTTTGGGGCACTTTCATCATCAGTGGCGTGGACAACGTGCTCAAACCGTACCTGATCAGCCGTGGCGGCAACCTGCCGTTGGTGATCGTGCTTCTGGGCGTGTTCGGCGGCTTGATCGCCTTTGGTTTCATTGGCCTGTTCATCGGGCCTACCTTGCTGGCGGTCGGCTACAGCCTGCTGCTGGACTGGAGCCGCAACGCCGCCACGCAGCCGCCCCAGCAGTAAACCTGTACCGGCCTCTTCGCGGCGGTTCGACGCCTCGACTCGCCCGCTCCCACAGTTACAGCGCAGGTCTGTAACATTGCGGAATCCCTGTGGGAGCGGGCGTGCCCGCGAAGACGCCAGTACAGACAACCCAAACAGCTGATCTTTACACCTTCTTTATTCCCATCCCCATCCTCCGATCTCGCCCCTTTACGCCTCTCCCTCGGACAATTTCCCCAAAGCGGCCCAAGCCGCACCACGGGGAGAACCACACATGAACATGCTCGACGGACTGTCACTGCTGCTGGCAGTGGCATTGGCGTTTTATCTGCTGGTGGCGCTGCTGCGCGCCGATCGCAGCTAGGGAGCGGCCATGCACAGTTACGATTTCGCCTTGCTCCTGGCATTTTTCGCCATCGTGCTGTTACCGGCACCCTGGCTCGGGCGGTTCTATTTCAAGGTCATGGAAGGCCGGCGTACCTGGCTGTCGCCCGTGCTGGGCCCGGTCGAGCAGGCCTGCTACCGGCTGGCGGGCGTGCGCGCCAGCCAGGAACAGAGCTGGAAGCAGTACACCCTGGCGCTGCTGGCTTTCAACCTGGCCGGGTTCCTGTTGCTGTTCGCCGTGCTGCTGTTGCAGGGCTACCTGCCATTCAACCCACAGCATCTGCCTGGCCAGGAATGGTCGCTGGCATTCAATACTGCCGTCAGCTTCGTCACCAACACCAACTGGCAGGCCTACAGCGGTGAGGCGTCGGTCAGCTACCTGAGCCAGATGCTCGGCCTGACCGTGCAGAACTTCGTCAGCGCTGCCACCGGCCTGGCCGTGCTGGTCGCCCTGTGCCGTGGCATCGCCCGGCGCAGCGCTACGACGCTGGGCAACTTCTGGGTCGACATGACCCGCGCCACCCTCTATGGCCTGCTGCCACTGTGTCTGCTGCTGGCATTGTTGCTGGTGTGGCAGGGCGTACCACAAACCCTGGCCGACTACGCCCACGCGGTCACCCTGCAAGGCACCGAGCAGACCATTCCGCTGGGCCCGGCCGCCAGCCAGATTGCCATCAAGCAACTGGGTACCAACGGCGGTGGCTTCTTCGGGGTCAATTCGGCGCACCCGTTCGAAAACCCCACGGCCTGGAGCAACCTGTTCGAGGTGGCCTCGATCATTCTCATTCCGGCGGCGCTGGTATTCACCTTTGGCCACTACGTGAAGGACCTGCGCCAGAGCCGCGCCATCCTCGCCTGCATGCTTGCCCTGTTCCTGATCGGCGGCAGCACGGCGTTGTGGTCAGAGCACCAGCCCAACCCGGCCCTCGAGAGCGCGCAGGTACAGCAAAGCGCGCCCATGGAGGGCAAGGAAAGCCGCTTCGGCACTACCGGTTCGGTGCTGTGGACGGTGACTACCACTTCTGCCTCCAACGGTTCGGTCAACGCCATGCATGACAGCCTCAACCCGCTGACCGGCATGGTGGCGATGGTCAACATGATGGTCGGCGAGGTGATCTTCGGCGGCGTCGGTGCAGGGCTGTACGGCATGCTGTTGTTCGTGCTGATCGCGGTGTTCCTGGCCGGGTTGATGATCGGCCGCACCCCGGAATACCTGGGCAAGAAGCTGCAGGCACGAGAGGTGCAGTTGCTGGTGGCGACCCTGCTGGTGATGCCGGTCGGCGTGCTGGTGCTCGGCGCCATCGCCGCCAGCCTGCCAGGCCCGGCAGGTGCGGTCAGCAACCCGGGTGCGCATGGCTTCAGCCAGCTGCTGTACGCCTACACCTCCGGCACGGCCAACAACGGCTCGGCCTTTGCCGGCTTCGGTGCCAACACGGTGTACCACAACCTGATGATCGGCCTGGCCATGCTTGTCGGCCGCTTCGGCTACATCCTCCCGGTGCTGGCGCTGGCCGGTAGCCTGGCAGCGAAGAAAAGCGCGCCCCAGGGGCTGAACAGCTTCCCCACCCATGGCCCGCTGTTCACCGGCCTGCTGCTGGTCACCATCCTGCTGGTCGGTGGCCTGACCTTCCTGCCGACTTTGGCCCTTGGGCCGATCGCCGAACACTTGAGCCTGGGTTTTTGAGGACCGATCATGAACATGCCCATTCCTGAAGTACAAGCCCACAGTGCCAAGGACCAGACCCGCTTCGCCGCGCTGTGGCGCCCGGCGCTGGTGCAGGCATTCGTCAAGCTCGACCCGCGCCAGCTCAAACGCTCGCCGGTGATGCTGGTAGTCGCCCTGACGGCTGTGCTGACCACCGTCCTGTGCTTTGCCCCCGGCAGCGGTGTGAGCACTGGTGTTGCCGTGCAGATCGCCCTGTGGCTGTGGTTTACCGTGCTGTTCGCCAACTTCGCCGAGGCCCTGGCCGAAGGCCGTGGCAAAGCCCGCGCCGACAGCCTCAAGGCGGGCAGCCAGGGCCTTGCCGCCGAGCGTCGCAAGCGCGATGGCAGCTACGAGACCGTCGCGGCCAGCGCGCTGCGCAAGGGCGATGTGGTGCGCGTGGTGGCCGGCGAAATGATCCCCGGTGACGGCGAGGTGCTCGAAGGTATCGCAGCGGTCAACGAGGCCGCCATTACCGGCGAGTCCGCGCCGGTGATCCGCGAGTCCGGCGGCGATCGATCGGCTGTCACCGGCAATACCCGGCTGGTCTCCGACTGGTTGTTGATCCGCATCACCAGCAACCCGGGCGAATCGACCCTCGACCGCATGATTGCCCTGGTCGAAGGCGCCAAGCGGCAGAAGACCCCGAACGAGATCGCCCTCGACATCCTGCTGATCGGCCTGACCCTGATCTTCCTGATCGTGGTAGTGACGCTGCAGCCGTTTGCCCACTTCGTGGGTGGCAGCTTGCCGCTGATCTTCCTCGCTGCGCTGCTGGTGACACTGATCCCCACCACCATCGGCGGCCTGCTGTCGGCCATCGGTATCGCCGGCATGGACCGGCTGGTGCGGTTGAACGTCATCGCCCGTTCGGGCCGCGCGGTGGAAGCGGCCGGTGACGTGCATACGCTGATGCTCGACAAGACCGGCACCATCACCTTCGGCAATCGCCGTTGCAGCGCGCTGCACGCCGCACCGGGCATCACCGCCCGCGAGCTGGGGGAGGGTGCCTTGCTGGCCTCGCTGGCGGATGACACCGCCGAAGGCAAGTCGATCGTCGAGTACCTGCGCCAGTTGCACGACTTTGTCGAACCAGCCGCCGGGCAGTTCGAGGCCGTGGCCTTCAGCGCCGAGACGCGCCTGTCGGGCATCGACTTGCAGCAGCACCGCTACCGCAAGGGCGCCGTCGACGCCGTGCTGGCGTTCGTCGGCATGCAACGCCTGGAAATGCCCCAGGCATTGGCCCGTGAAGTGGAGCGCATCGCCCAGAGCGGCGGTACACCCTTGCTGGTATGCCTCGACAAGCGCCTGCTTGGCGTGATCCATCTCAAGGACGTGGTCAAGCCCGGCATCCGTGAGCGCTTTGCCGAGCTGCGCAAGCTGGGCATCCGCACGGTGATGGTGACCGGCGACAACCCGCTGACCGCTGCCGCCATCGCTGCCGAGGCCGGCGTGGATGATGTGCTGGCCGAGGCCACGCCAGAGAAAAAGCTGGCGCGTATCCGCCAGGAGCAGAACGACGGCCGCCTGGTGGCCATGTGCGGCGACGGTGCCAACGACGCCCCGGCACTGGCCCAGGCGGACGTGGGCATGGCCATGAACGACGGCACTCAGGCGGCGCGCGAGGCGGCCAACATGGTCGACCTGGACAGCGACCCGACCAAGCTGCTGGACGTGGTGCAGGTCGGCAAGGAGCTGCTGGTGACCCGTGGCGCGCTGACCACCTTCTCCATCGCCAACGACGTGGCCAAGTACTTCGCCATCCTGCCGGCGCTGTTCGCTGCCATTTACCCGCAACTGGGCGTGCTCAACCTGATGCACCTGGCCAGCCCGCAGAGTGCGATTTTGTCGGCCATCGTGTTCAACGCGCTGATCATCATCGTGCTGATCCCGCTGGCACTGCGCGGCGTGCGGGTGCAGGCGGCCAGCGCGGCGCACCTGCTGCGGCGCAACCTGCTGATCTACGGGCTGGGCGGCATTGTCGTGCCGTTTGCCGGGATAAAGCTGATCGATCTGCTGCTCAATGCCCTGCACCTGGTCTGAGGAGGCCACCATGAATGCTTATGTACGCCCGGCGTTGAGCCTGGCCCTGTTGATGACACTGGTGACTGGTGCGCTGTATCCGCTGGCGGTGACCGGCATTGCCCAGGTCGCTTTCCCCGGTCAGGCCAACGGCAGCCTGGTGCGCGATGACCAGGGCCTGGTGCGCGGTTCGGCGCTGATCGCCCAGGATTTTCAGGGTGATGGCTGGTTCCACGCACGGCCGTCGGCGGGCGCCTATGCCACCGTGGCCAGTAGCGCCAGCAACCTGTCGCCGAGCAATCCGGCGCTGGCCGAGCGAGTCAAGGGCGATGCGGCTGCGTTGTACCAGGCGCAGCAGGGGCCGGTGCCCCAGGCGCTGTTGACCACTTCGGGCAGCGGCCTCGACCCGCACCTGCCGCCGGAAGCCGTGGCCTACCAGATCCCGCGGGTGGCGGCGGCGCGGCAACTGCCGGTAGAGCGCTTGCAGGGCTTGCTGGAAGAGGCCACTCTCCACCCATTGATCGGCCCGCCGGTGGTCAATGTGCTGGCGTTGAACCAGGCACTTGAGCAGCTGAGCCACTGATATCGGGGCCGCTTTGCGGCCCTTCGCGGGCTTGCCCGCTCCCACAGGTACAGCGCAGCTTCCGAGTATTGTGATCACCCTGTGGGAGCGGGCAAGCCCGCGAAGGCCTGCAAAGCAGGCCCAAAGAGGCTGCAGGACGCCGCCACACCAAAGGATGAAAGATGAGTGATTCCACCCGCGCAGACGCGCTGTTGGCTACCCTCCCGCGAAGCGGCCGGGGCCGGCTGAAGGTGTTCCTTGGCGCCGCCCCCGGCGTCGGCAAGACCTTCGCCATGCTCCAGGCCGCCCACGCCCAGCAACGCCAGGGCGTGCAGGTGCTGGCCGGGGTCGTCGAAACCCATGGCCGCGCCGAAACCGAGGTACTGCTCGCTGGCCTTCAGCAGCAGCTCCTGCTGCGCAGCCAGTACCGCGGCGTCACACTCGAGGAAATGGACCTCGACGGCCTGCTCAAGGCAGCGCCGGCATTGGTGCTGGTCGACGAACTGGCCCACACCAATGCACCCGGCAGCCGCCACGCCAAACGCTGGCAGGACGTACAGGAACTGCTGGCCGCCGGCATCGATGTGTACACCACGGTCAACGTCCAGCACCTGGAAAGCCTCAACGACAAGGTCCGCGACATTACCGGCGTGCAGGTGCGCGAAACCTTGCCGGACTGGGTGCTGCAGGAAGCCTTCGAACTGGTGCTGATCGACCTGCCACCCCGTGAACTGCTCGAACGCCTGCGCGAAGGCAAGGTGTATGTACCCGAGCAGGCGCGGGCGGCCATCGATGCGTTCTTTTCGCAAACCAACCTCACCGCCCTGCGTGAACTGGCCATGCAGACCGCTGCTGCCCAGGTGGATGCCGACCTCGCCCATGGTTATCGCCAGCGCGGGCAGGAAGCCCCGGCCCTACGTGGGCGCTTGCTGGTGGGCGTGGATGGGGACGATCAGGCGGAACGCCTGGTGCGCCATGCCAGCCGCGTGGCCCAGCGCCGCCACCTGCCCTGGAGCCTGGTGCATGTAGACAATGGCCGGTTGCGCGACGAAACCGCGCGCCAGCGCCTGCAAGCTGCCCAGCAACTGGCCGAGCGCCTGGGTGGGGAAGTGGTACTGCTGCGTGCCGGCGAAGTGGTGCGTACGCTGATCCAGCATGCTGCCGAGCGGCGGGCCAGCCTGGTGCTGGTCGGGCAGTCCCGCGACCGCCTGCGCCGGCGCCTGTTCGGTGCTGGTGTGGCCGCGCGGCTGCTGCGCGAAAGCCACGGCCTGGAAATCAACGTGCTGGACCGCGACGTGCAGCCGCCGGCACCACGTTCGGCGGTGCGGCGCATATGGGTCTGGCGCCATTACCTGCTGGCGTTGCTGGCCACGGTCATGGCCGCAGGCCTGGCCTGGGCGGTGTCGAGTGTGCTGGCCCTGCCCAACATTTCGCTGGTGTTCCTGGCCGCGGTATTGCTGGTGGCGGTGCGCAGCAGCCTGGGGCCTGCGCTGGCTTGCGCGGTGCTGTCGTTCCTGACCTACGACTTCCTGTTCATCCCGCCCAACCTGTCGTTCAGGATCCAGCGCGAAGAAGACGTGCTGACCCTGGTGTTCTTCCTGTTGATGGCCGCACTCACCGGCAATCTGGCTGCCCGCCAGCGCCGCCAGTTGCAGGCCCTGCGCGAGACCCAGGCGCAGACCAGCCAACTGCTCGACTTGTCGCGCCGGCTGACCGTGGCCACCGACCGCCAGGCGGTGTTCAATGCCGCCGGCCAGCACCTGGACGGCTGGCAGGACATGCAGGTGTGCCTGCTGGAGCGCAATGTCGAGGGCCAGTTGCAGGTGGTCAGCGGCGAAGCCCACGCCTTTAGTGACAACGAGCGCGCTGCCGCAGAATGGGCCTGGCAACACGGCCAGGCCGCCGGGCATGGCAGCGACACCCTGCCCAATGGCCGCTGGTGGTGGTGGCCGCTGGCGGTGGATGAACAGCCCCTGGCATTGCTCGGTGTGCGCCCACGCTCCGGCCAGCCGCTCAGCGACCCGCGCCGGCGCTTGCTCACTGCCCTGGGTCAGCCACTGGCCCAGGCCCTGGCCCGCGCCCGCCTGGCCGAACAGCTGGAGGCCGCGCGCCTGCATGGCGAAACCGAGCAGTTGCGCAGCGCCTTGCTCGCGTCCGTTTCCCATGACTTGCGTACCCCGCTGACCGCCATGCGCGGCAGCATCGAAAGCCTGCTGGCGCTGGGCGAGGCGATCCCCGCCGCGGACCGCCGAGAACTGCTGGAGGGCACCCGCAACGAGGCCGACCGCCTCGACCGCTACATCCAGAACCTGCTCGACATGACTCGCCTGGGCCACGGCGGCCTCAAGCTGGCCCGCGACTGGGTAGCCCCGGCCGACATCGTCGGCAGTGCGCTCAGCCGCCTGCGCGTGGTGTTGGCACCGCTGCGCGTGCACACCGACGTGCCGGCCGAGCTGCCGTTGCTGTTCGTGCATGCGGCGCTGATCGAGCAGGCGTTGGTCAATGTGCTGGAAAACGCCGCGCGCTTTTCGCCCGGCAACGGCCGGCTGGAACTGCAGGTGTCGGTGCAGGACGCCCAGTTGCGCTTCGCCGTCAGCGATCAGGGCCCCGGCATTCCCGTGGCCGACCGCGAGAAAATCTTCGACATGTTCTACACCGCCGCCCGCGGTGATCGCGGCGGGCAGGGCACCGGCCTGGGCCTGGCGATCTGCCAGGGCATGATCGGCGCCCATGGCGGGCAGATCCTGGTGGGCGAAGGCATCGATGGCCAGGGCACCAGCATCACTCTATGCTTGCCGCTGCCCCCTCAACCTCAAGCTGAAAGTGATACCCCATGAGTCAGTCCGCCACCCTCCTGGTCATCGATGATGAACCGCAGATCCGCAAGTTCCTGCGCATCAGCCTGGCCTCGCAAGGCTACAAGGTGCTCGAGGCCGCCACCGGCGCGGAAGGGCTGGCCCAGGCGGCGCTGGGCAAGCCGGATCTGGTGGTGCTTGACCTGGGCCTGCCGGACATGGACGGCCAGCAGGTACTGCGTGACCTGCGTGAATGGAGCGCGGTGCCGGTGCTGGTGTTGTCGGTACGTGCCAGTGAAGGGCAGAAGGTCGACGCGCTGGATGGCGGCGCCAATGACTACGTGACCAAGCCGTTCGGTATCCAGGAGTTTCTGGCGCGGGTGCGCGCCTTGCTGCGCCAGGTGCCGGTGGCCGGCGCTTCGGAAGTGGCAGGGAGTTTTGGGCCGTTGACCGTGGATTTTGCTTTTCGACGGGTGACGCTGGAGGGCATCGAGGTGGCGCTGACGCGCAAGGAATATGCATTGCTGGCGTTATTGGCCCTGCATCCGGGGCGGGTGATTACCCAGCAGCAGTTGCTCAAGGAGATCTGGGGACCTACCCATGTGGAAGACACCCATTACCTGCGGATTGTGGTCGGGCATTTGCGCCAGAAGCTGGGGGATGACCCCACGGCGCCCCGGTTCATCATTACCGAGGCGGGGGTGGGGTACAGGTTGGTGGCCCCGGTCGCTTGACCCGGACCTACGCCGCTCTTGTGGAAGCGGGTTTGCCCGCAGGTCAGCGCAGCTCATTCACCGCACGCCATGCCTCATCGATGGCCGCATGTGCATAGGCATTCCAGGCTGCATCGGAGTTGGCAATGGCAACATTGCCAACCTGCTGGCGGGCCAGGTTGATCAGCTTTTCGCTCTCTTGCTCATCATCGAACAGGCTGTTGGCAGAGTACGAGTAACCGTGCGGCCAACGGTTGATGGTAATCGCCTGCACATCCTTGTTGTGGTCGAAGCCGGCCGGCC
Source organism: Pseudomonas sp. B19(2017) (assembly GCF_002113165.1). NCBI lineage: Bacteria > Pseudomonadati > Pseudomonadota > Gammaproteobacteria > Pseudomonadales > Pseudomonadaceae > Pseudomonas > Pseudomonas sp. B19(2017). Next base: position 44,861 of record NZ_NEJR01000009.1, on the reverse strand, counting down.
CCAGCATGGCCTGCAGCTGATCACGCACCATGCCCTCCATCGTTTCGAAGCTCATGGCGTAAAGCTTGCTGCGGCCAAGGCGGGCCTGGCTGCGGGCATCCAGGCCCGCGTTGGGGGTGGTGGGCACATGGACCATGTGCAGGCCGATGGGCTGGTTGGGGTCGCGCGGATGACGGTAGCCGCCGATGTCCACCGGGTAATCCAGTTTGACGCGGCTGTACGGCTGATTCGGCGCGTAGATTTCATGCACGCCCAGTTTGATGAAGCTCTGCCAGTGACGAATGAGCACTTTGGTATACACCAGCGGGAACTTCACGTTCTGCTTCAGCGCGTCTGCCTGTTCGGTGGAGAGGTCGCGCAGCAGGTACGGGATCATCATGTTGTAGCAAGCCAGCACGCAGTGCGTGCTTCGAACCCGGTGTAACTGGCCGGCCCGGCTGTAGGCTGTATCAACGCCGCCGTCGCGGTTCTTCACGCTCACCACGGTGCTGTTGAGCCGCAGGTTTACCGGGTTTTGCGCCAGGTCCAGCCTGGTGTAGTCGAAGGGCGCCAGGACGATGTCATCCATGTTGGTGCCGGGTGCGACACCGGGGATCAGGCTGCGGACCAGCAGACGTGCCAACGAGGCGTTGCCGTCGGGGAAGTGGTAGATGTAGGGCTCTTCCATCTCTGCTTTCAACTCTTCGCTGACGGGCGGCAGACCCATGCCGGCAAAACCGGGGAAGCCCAGGCCGTAAGCGTCGGCGGCGGCCACGGCGTCGATGCTCAGGGCTGAAAAGTCGTTGCTGCGGCTGAGGAAGTAGCGGGTGGCGGCTTTGCTGAGGCCCACATTCTTGCGCAGGAAGTCCTGGTAGCTGGTCTTGGCCAGGTACTCCTGTTTCTCTGCGAGGCTGTTGCCCTCCAGGTAATCCCTTGGCGCCTCGTGCAAGTCGATCAATGCCTGGCGGTCGGCCTCGGGCAGCGGGAAGTCGCCAATGAAGGCGCGCCAGCTGCGGGCATTGAGTTTGTCCGGGGCAATGTCATCGGCAACCATAGGCGTGGGGTCACCGCTGACCAGCTTGGCTTCGCCGAAACCGGCCTTGTCGAAGAACACGCCACGAGACAGGCCAAGGTTGGGGTAGAAGTCCCTGTCGAAGGCGCTCTGGAAACGGTCCACATCGACGTTCAGTTGCTTCAGCAAGCCATTCACTGTGGCGCTGTAGAGGTGCTTGGGTGACTGGAAGGCTTCGCTGCCGCCATAGCCAAGAATCATCTGGCCGCCCGTCTGGAACTCGTTGCGTTTGGCGTGGCCGCCGAAGTCGTCATGGTTCTCGATAATAAGCACGCGCGCCGTCGGGTGCTGCTGCCGATAGAACCAGGCAGCGCAGAGGCCACTGATGCCGCCACCCACCACGACCAGATCATATTGCTCTTTTACCGCCAGGTTCTCGGTATCGAACAAGTGCTTCTCCCAGCCCATCCGGTGACCGACCTCGAACGCGCCTGGGTGGCTGCCGCGCAGGCCGGTGAGGGCAGGGGGGTAGTAGCGGCCGGAGGGGGCGGCCTGGAGCAGTTGCAGTGGGGTGAGGCCCGCACCAATGGTGAGGGCCACGCCATTGAGGAAGTCGCGTCGGGTGATGGTCATGTCAGTGTCCTTACCGGGTAACCATGGTGGTGTTCGAAGCGTAGCTGCGTGTGGCTCAGGCCCTCGGCGATTCTGTTTCAAAGCATTGGCGCATGACGTCCAGGTAGCGTCTCGCCCCCAGGCCGAGCGGTCGCGACTTGACCCAGATGATGTCCACCCACAACCGCAATCGGCTGGCCATGTTGTCGAAGCGCACCTCCGCCAGCGCGCCCGAAGCAATCAACGGCTCGACCAACGGCTGCGGCAGGTAGGCCCAACCGAGCCCTGACTGCACCAGGTCCAGCGTGGCCAGGTAGCTGTCGGTCAGCCAGATGCGCCGCGACAGCACCATGCGCGGGTCCGACCCGGTGGCCTTGCCGGACGCCACGATGATCTGCCGCTGTTCGGCGAACGCCTCTTCAGGTAACGGCGTGCCGCTGTTCTGCCCGGCCGGGTGGCGGGGCGAGGCGACGGCCACCAGCAACTGGCTGCCGGCCTCCAGGAATGATTCGCGCTCGTCGATGCCAGGCCGTTCGAAGACCAGTGCCAGTTGCACGCTGCCGTCATGCAGCAGGCGGATGGCTTCGGCCTGGGTGGCCGAGCGCACCTCGATTTCCAGGCTGGGAAATTCCTGGGCGAGGGTTTCCAGTGGCTGGCTCCAGCGGCCGGTTTGCAGTTCGGGCGCCATGGCGATGGTCAGGCGCTTTTCCAGGCCCTTGTGCAGTTGCAGGGCCTGGGCATCGAGCAGGTTGAGCTGGCAGATCACCTGCCTGGCCTGGGGTTCCAGGGCCAGGGCGGCGCTGGTGGGCAAGGCTTTGCGCGTAGCCCGGTCGAACAGCACCAGGTCGAGCTCCGCCTCCAGTTGGGCGATGGCCATGCTCACCGCCGAAGGCACACGCCCCAGCTTGCGCGCGGCGGCGGAGAACGAGCCTGCCTCCAGCACCGCGAGGAAAATTGCCAGGGAGTCGCTGGTAAAGGCCATTGTCAGAAAACCTGATGACGAGGAAGCGTTGAGGCCGAAAAGTATGAACACTCCACGGCCAGCTGCGCAATTCCTTACAGGCCCTCGGAGAGCACCCGGTCGATGCTGTCGACGAAGTAGTCCACGCTCGCCCGGCTGGTGCACATCGGTGGCTTGATCTTGAGGATGTTCAGGTAGTCGCCGGTCGGCTGCATGAAGATGCCCAGGTCACGCAGGCGGTCGCACAGGGCCATGGTTTCCTCGGTGGCCGGTTCCAGGGTTGTGCGGTCGCGCACCAGTTCCAGCCCCAGGTAAAAGCCCGAACCATGCGCCGCGCCGGCCAGCGGGTGCTTGTCGACCAGTGCTTGCAGGCGCGCCTTGAAGTAGCGCCCGGTGTCGCGGGCGTTGTCCCACAGGCCTTCTTCCTGCATCACGTCCAGCACCGCCATGCCGATGCGGCAACTCACCGGGCTGCCACCGGCCGAGGAGAAGAAGTACCCCTCGGCCTCCAGCGCTTCGGCGATCTCGCGGCGGGTGATGACCACACCCAGCGGTTGGCCGTTGCCCATGCCCTTGGCCATGGTAATGATGTCAGGCACCACGCCCTGTTCCTCGAAGCCCCAGAAGTACTCGCCCAGGCGGCCATAACCGACCTGCACCTCGTCGGCGATGCACACGCCGCCGCGGGCACGCACTTTGGCATAGGCCTCGCGCAGGTAACCGGCCGGCAACGAAATACCCCCGGCGTTGCCGTATACCGGCTCGCAGATGATGCCCGCCAACTGGCGGCCACGGGCGTCGAGGTCGGCCAGCTTGGCGTCGACGTCGCGCAGGTAGTCGGTGGCGCTGTCGGGGCCACGGAAGCGGCCACGGAAGGTATTTGGCGCCTCCACCGGGTGTACCCAGTCGGGGCGGGTTTCCAGGGCCTGCGGGTTGTCGGCAATGGAGGTGGAAATGGCATCGGTGGCCACCGACCAGCCGTGGTAGGCCTCCAGCACACTGAGCAGGTCGCGCCCGCCGCTGTAGGCCCAGGCCAGGCGAATTGCCAGGTCATTGGCTTCGGTGCCGCTGTTGACCATGAACACCCGGTCGAAGCCTTCGGGCGCCAACGCCAGCAGGCGTTCGGAGAACTCGGTGATGGCCGCGTAGTGAAAGCGCGAGTTGGTATTGAGCAGCGACCACTGCCGTGCCGATTCGGCAACCATGCGCGGGTGGCCGTGGCCCAGCACCGCGACGTTGTTGAGCATGTCCAGGTACGAACGGCCCTGCATGTCGATCAGGTAGTTGCGCCAGCCGCGTTCGATGTGTGGCGGCTGCGCGTAGTAGTGCTTTTGCGAGCGAGCGAAGCTGGCGTCGCGGCGGGCCAGCAGGGCCTGTGGGTCAGGGAGTGGTTCGGCATTGCAGTCGAAGCCCAGCAAGGCAGCTGGCGACGGGCACAGGGCCAGCCAGGCCGTCGCCTGGGATGGGGTGGCGAAGAACGGCGGCTGGATGCCGTTATCCAGGCACAGTTGCACGCTGAGGAAACCGCAACTGCTGCCCAGCGACTGGCCTTTTTCCACGGCCTGGCCATTTGCAGGCGCGTCTTCCAGGCCCTGCAGCCACAAGGTCCAGTGCGTGCTGCGCAGGCAGCCACGGCCGTCGCCATGGCGCTGCCAGGTGCCGGCATCTGGTGCTTGCACCAGGTTGCCGTTGGGCACATGCAGTTCGACGCCCAAGGCACAGGTGGCGGGTTCTTCCGGGCGGTCGATGTGGGTTTGCGACAGGCGATACTGCCCGTGCAGGCTGCAGGCCGGGGCCGGTTGCGTGGTCAGCAGGTGCTGGTCGAAGCCCGCTTGCTCCCAGTTGCCTGCCTCGCAATGCTTGCTGAGCACGCCCAGGTCGACGCGCGTTACGGCCTGCCCATCCAGTTCCGGGAGCAGGGGCGAGCAGCCGCTCAGGTCCGGCGTGGCGGGTTGCAGGCCGGCAGCTTGCAGAATGGCCGCTTCCATCAGCGCGAAAGGTACGGCGGTGGCAGTGTCGAAAATTTCCCATTCATGGGCGATGTTGTCGCGGGTGTACTGGTTGCCGGGGTCGACGGCGAGCTGTTGCTCGCTGCTCAGCACCAGCACGGCGGCGCGGTTGATCACCAACGGCCACAGGGCGCGCAGTTCGGCCTCGGTCAGCGGGTTGAGCGCCTGGTAGGCTTGCACTGCTGGCAGGATGCGCAGCGGGTCGCCCTCGGCATGGTGCAGCAGCGCTGCGCAGGTTACCGACAGGTCGGCGATGCGCCAGGTGCGCAACAGGTCGCCGAAATCGATCACCCCTTGCAGCTGCCACTGGCGCTGGGCATCACGGGCCCACACGGTGTTGTCGTCGGTAATGTCCAGGTGCACGGCCTGGCTTGGCAGCTGATCAACCAGCGGCATCAGGCGCTCGCTGGCCTGGCGGGTGGCGTGTTCGATGCGGGCGCGCTGCTCGCTGTCCTGCAGCACCGGCAGCAGGTGTTCGATCAGTGCCTGGGCATGCTGCGGGTCCCATTGCAGGGTGCGCGCAAGGCCTGGGTGATCGAAATTGGCAAGTGCCTTGTCCAGCTTCGCACAGAGCCCGCCCAGTTCAGCCATCAGGCGTGGCTCCATGTGCTTGAGCCGGGTCAACGGTTGGCCTTCGATGTAGTCGAGCAGGCGCAGGCGCAGTGGTTGCCCGTCGATGTCCAGTTCCAGCAATCCCATGCCGTTGTCGGCTGCGCGCACGGCAGGTACCGGCAAACCTTGATCGCGCAGGAAGGCCAGGGCGGCGTGCTGCGCTTCCAGTTCCAGCTGAGCATAGCTGCCGTGGCAGGCCTTCAGCACAAAACCACCCTGCGGCGTGCTCAGGCGAAAGTTCAGGTCTTGCTGGCTGCCCAGTGGCGAAAGGTTGCCGGCAAGGCCGTAGTGGGCCTGCAGCACGGCGTGTGCCTGGGCTTCGCTCAGCGTTGGGCCGGGCAGGCCGGAGCGCTGGATCAGTGTGGCCAAGGCAGGGGAGGCGGGCTGGTTCTGTGGGCTGGACATGGGCTCTACCGTGGGTACTGGGAGTTGACGGCGGAGAATTTATGCCCGATCCAGCTGATGATGGAAGACGATTGTTTTCAGAAAAAATGATAACAAGGCTGAAATGATGCCCTTCTTCGGGCTTGACCTTAGAGCGTACTCCAGGCTTTAGGCTGCAGCCTCCGTGATTGAGAGGGCAGTGGATATGTGGAGTGAAACGCAGTATCGCAAGCTGGTCCGGGCCAGCGGTGTCTATGATCTGGTGGTTACCATCGGCTTTGCGACCCCCTGGAGTTTTGCCCTGTTGCATGGGTGGTTGAGCGGGCTGCATGACACGTTTGGGCTGGCGGGTGAAATTCCGCTGTTTGGAGCGATGCAGGTCATGATGGCCAACCTGATGGGGTCGATTGTGTGCGTGTGGGCGTGGTTGCGCATTCGCCACCCTGAGCATCGGTTTGGGCGTTACGATGCGGCGGGGAGGGTGCTGTTTTCGGCGTGGCAGGTGTATGCGCTGGTCAATGGCGCCTCAGCGCTGATCTGGGGTGTCCTGGTGCTGGAAGTGCTGTGGGCTATTGCCCAGTTGGCACCGGTCTCGCGAACGCAGGCTATTCCTGCTGCATAAATTGCAGGGGCCGCTTTGCGGCCCTTTCGCGACACAAGACCGCTCCCACAAAGACCGCGCTAGCGGGTCATGCGTTTGCGTGTTTCTTCATCGAGTGTGCGCCTCAAGATGGCCAGAAACGGTAAGGCATCGGTATAGCGACGGCCATATTCCAGGTTGAACGCGTAGTCGAAGCCAGGCGGGTTTTCGCCCTGGGTGTGCTGCAGGATGGTTTCGATCTTGTCCAGTGCCTTGACCACTTTGGCTTCTGGCGAGTCCGCCGCTTCATACTCGTCGAACAGGGCAACGATGTTGTCCTGCATCGAGGGTTCGAGCATCGAGGTCATGGAGATCAGGTCCTGCCGTTCACTCATGCTCTTGTTTGGCGTTGCCTGCGCTTGCGGTGCAGGAACATCACCACTCAACGCTTCCCCAAGGTCATGAACCAGGCACAGCTTGAGCACCTTGCAGATATCGACATCACCCAGTTCTTCCTCGAACACCAGCGCCAGCAACGCCAGCCGCCAACTGTGCTCGGCCGTGCTTTCCCGCCGGCCTGTCGACGTGTGGGCACTGCGTGTCACGCTCTTGAGCTTTTCGGCTTGGCGCAGGAATTCGAGTTTTCCATGAAGGTTGTGATTCGGCACGACGGGATACCTCTTGCTATTGCAGAGGTAAATCATCGGCTCGCCGCTTGCCTGCGTCCACGCATTAAATATGCGCCAGGGTTTCGACCAGCCTGGCAGTCGACCCATCCGACAGTGTGAATCGGGTCCAGCGGCACAGGCTGTGCTGGATGGGTACCAGTGCCGAGTCATTGGTGCCGGTGGAGAACTCCAGCGCCGGGGAGGCCAGGTTGTCGCGCCAGCCGATGCCTGCCAAGCGTTGCTCCTGGCTGGCGATTTCCTCTGTTGCGAATGGCCATAGCGAGACGCCCAGCAAGTCACTGACGGGCACGCTGAACTCAGCCTCGCGGGAAGATGAGCAGGCCAGCAGGCGGTGGGTGAGGTCGCACACCAGGTGCACAGGTTGCGAACTGCCCGACACAAGGCGCGCCAGTGCGTGGTCCGCGGCACTGCTGAGCCTGGCTTTGAGCAAGGCTTCGATACGCGCCCGCTGCTCGGGCTCGGCGTCCTGCAAGCCTGACTCCCAGCGAGAAATGGTCGACTGGCACACCCCGAACATCTGCGCGGCGTGCAGCTGTTTGACGCGGTTCAGCACGCGCCAGTGTTTTAGCATCGGGCCGATGGGGGTGTTGCGAAATGAAGGTGAGATGTTCATATCTGTCTACCATGCTTGCGCCAAGGTTCTACAGGCATATAGATGATATGGCGCGGTACTTCGAGCGTGTAGGCGGCCATTCTCAGCGCATCATGCCCAGCACGGCTCATCCATCAGCATTTTAGCCATCGCACTCAGGTGGTAGGCGGCCCGGATCATAATGGGGCTCTCGTCCATCAGCTCCGAAGTTTGCTCGCGGGCCTCTTCGCGGGCACGCCCGCTCCCACAGGTACTGTGCAAGTCTTGAAGTCTGTGGTGACCTTGTGGGAGCGGGCGTGCCCGCGAAAGGGCCGGCCCTGGCAACACATCACTGCCAGAGCAGCTCCCACAGGGACAGTGCATGGCTTGAAGCCGGCGCGGTCGGGGTGCTGGCTTGCCGGCGATGGGCTGCGCAGCAGCCCCAAAAAGCTAACTGGCCGCATCCACCTCCAAAAACGCCGCCTCCAGCAACTGCCGGGTATACGGATGCTGCGGCGCATGGAAGATCGCCTGCGCGTCCCCTTGCTCCACCACATGCCCATGCTTGATCACCATCAACTGGTGACTCAACGCCTTGACCACCGCCAGGTCATGGCTGATGAACAGGTACGTCAGGTTGTACTTCTGCTGCAGGTTGCGCAGCAGTTCCACCACCTGCCGCTGCACCGTGCGGTCCAGCGCCGACGTAGGCTCATCCAGCAGAATCAACGCCGGCTTCAACACCAACGCCCGGGCAATCGCAATGCGCTGGCGCTGCCCACCGGAAAATTCGTGCGGATAGCGATGCCGCGTGCGCGGGTCCAGCCCCACTTCCTCCAGGGCCGCAACAATCGCCGCTTCCTGTTCCTGCGCGTTGCCAATGCCGTGAATGCGCAACCCTTCACCGACGATATCCGCCACGCACATGCGCGGGCTCAGGCTGCCGAACGGGTCCTGGAACACTACCTGCATTTCCCGGCGCAAAGGGCGCACAGCCTTCTGGTTCAGCCCTTCCAGGTTCTGCCCATGGAAGCGAATGCCGCCCTGGCTTGAGATCAGCCTCAAGATCGCCAGGCCCAACGTCGACTTGCCCGACCCGGACTCGCCGACAATCCCCAGCGTCTGACCCTGCGGCAAGCTGAAGTTGACCCCGTCCACCGCCTTCACATGGTCGACAGTGCGCCGCAGCAGGCCCTTCTTGATCGGGAACCACACCTTGAGGTCATCCACCTCCAGCAACGGCGCGCCCACGGGGGTGTGCGCCGGCAGCCCGCTGGGCTCGGCATTGATCAGCATCTGTGTGTAGTGGTGCTGCGGTGCGCTGAACAGCCTGGCGCATTCGGCCTGCTCGACAATCTGCCCGTGTTGCATCACGCACACGCGGTGGGCGATGCGCCGCACCAGGTTCAGGTCATGGCTGATCAGCAGCAGGGCCATGCCCAGCCGCGCCTGCAGGTTCTTCAGCAGGTCGAGAATCTTCAACTGTACGGTCACGTCCAGCGCCGTGGTCGGCTCATCCGCAATCAGCAGTTCCGGCTCGTTGGCCAGGGCCATGGCGATCATCACTCGCTGGCGCTGCCCGCCGGACAGTTCGTGGGGCAGGGCCTTGAGGCGTTTGCGTGGCTCGGGAATGCCGACCATCTCCAGCAGCTCCAGGGTGCGCGCCGTGGCCTCTTTGCCGGTCAGGCCCTTGTGCAGCAGGAGGATTTCGTTGATCTGCTTCTCGATGCAGTGCAACGGGTTCAGCGAGGTCATTGGCTCCTGGAAGATCATCGCAATGCGGTTGCCGCGAATGCGCTGCATGGTCTTTTCGTTCTGCTGCAGCAGGTCCTTGCCTTCGTAGCGGATGCTGCCGCTGGGGTGGCGGGCCAGGGGGTAGGGCAGCAGGCGCAGGAGCGAGTGCGCGGTGACCGATTTGCCCGAGCCACTCTCGCCCACCAGGGCCAGTGTCTCACCCTTGCGGATGTCGAAGCTGATGCCGTTCACCACGCGGTGGGTCTGGTCACCGGTGACAAACTCCACCGCCAGGTCGCGCACTTCGATCAGGTTATGTTCACTCATGTCACTTCCTCGGGTCGAAGGCATCGCGGGCGGATTCGCCGATGAATACCAGCAGGCTCAGCATCAGCGCCAACACGGCGAAGGCGCTGATGCCCAGCCACGGGGCCTGCAGGTTGGACTTGCCCTGGGCTACCAGCTCGCCCAGCGACGGTGCGCCCGGCGGCAGGCCGAAACCGAGGAAGTCCAGGGCGGTGAGGGTGCCGATCGCGCCGGTGAGAATGAACGGCATGAAGGTCATGGTCGAGATCATGGCGTTGGGCAGGATGTGCCGGTACATGATCGCGCCGTTGCGCATCCCCAACGCGCGGGCGGCGCGCACGTATTCCAGGTTGCGCCCGCGCAGGAATTCGGCGCGCACCACATCCACCAGGCTCATCCACGAGAACAGCAGCATGATGCCCAGCAACCACCAGAAGTTGGGCTGCACGAAGCTGGCGAGGATGATCAGCAGGTACAGCACCGGCAGGCCCGACCAGACTTCCAGGAAGCGCTGCCCGGCCAGGTCGACCCAGCCGCCATAAAAACCCTGCAGAGCACCGGCGATCACGCCGACGATGGAGCTGAGCACGGTCAGTGTCAGGGCGAACAGCACCGAAATGCGGAAGCCGTAGATCACCCGCGCCAGCACGTCGCGGCCCTGATCGTCGGTGCCCAGCCAGTTGTCCGCCGATGGCGGGGCCGGTGCGGGTACGCGCAGGTCGTAGTTGATGCTCTGGTAACTGAACGGAATCGGTGCCCACAACACGAAGCTGTCTTTCTTCTCCAGCAGTTCGCGGATGTACGGGCTTTTGTAGTTGGCTTCCAGCGGGAATTCGCCGCCGAAGGTGGTTTCCGGGTAGCGTTTGAACGCCGGGAAGTACCATTCGCCGTCATAGCGCACGGCAATCGGCTTGTCGTTGGCGATCAGCTCGGCGCCCAGGCTCAGGCCGAACAGAACCAGGAACAGCCACAGTGACCACCAGCCACGGCGGTTGGCCTTGAAGCGCTCGAAGCGCCGGCGGTTAAGGGGGGACAAGGCCATGTCAGTGCTCCCGGCTGGCGAAGTCGATGCGTGGATCGACCAAGGTGTAGGTCAGGTCGCCGATCAGTTTCACCACCAGCCCCAGCAGGGTGAAGATGAACAGGGTACCGAAGACCACCGGGTAGTCGCGGTTGATGGCCGCCTCGAAACTCATCAGGCCAAGGCCGTCGAGGCTGAAGATCACCTCGATCAGCAAGGAGCCGGTGAAGAAGATGCCGATGAACGCCGAGGGGAAACCGGCAATCACCAGCAGCATGGCGTTGCGGAACACGTGGCCATACAGTACCCGTGACCGGCTCAGGCCCTTGGCCTTGGCAGTGACTACGTATTGCTTGTTGATTTCGTCGAGGAAGCTGTTCTTGGTCAGCAAGGTCATGGTGGCGAAGTTGCCGATCACCAGCGCGGTGATCGGCAACACCAGGTGCCAGAAGTAGTCCAGCACCTTGCCGGTGGTGCTCAGCTCGTCGAAGTTGTTGGAAGTGAGGCCACGCAGCGGGAACCAGTCGAAGTAGCTGCCGCCGGCGAACAGCACGATCAGCAGGATGGCGAACAGGAACGCCGGAATGGCGTAGCCGACGATGATCGCCGAACTGGTCCACACGTCGAAATGGCTGCCGTGGCGTACGGCCTTGGCGATGCCCAGCGGGATCGACACCAGGTACATGATCAGCGTGCTCCACAGACCCAGCGAGATCGACACTGGCATCTTTTCGATGATCAGGTCGATGACCTTGGCATCGCGGAAGAAGCTGTCGCCGAAGTCCAGCCGGGCGTAGTTCTTGATCATGATCCACAGGCGCTCGGGCGGCGACTTGTCGAAGCCGTACATGCGTTCGATCTCGGCGATCAGTGCCGGATCCAGGCCTTGGGCGCCACGGTAATTGGAGCCGGCCACGGACACTTCGGCGCCGCCGCCGGCAATGCGGCTGGTGGCGCCTTCGAAGCCTTCGAGCTTGGCGATCATCTGCTCGACCGGGCCACCGGGGGCGGCCTGGACGATGATGAAATTGATGATCAGGATGCCGAACAGGGTCGGGATGATCAGCAGCAGACGGCGCAGGATGTAGGCCAGCATGTCAGTTGGCCTCGTCCGCAGGGGTTTCGCTGACCGCTGGCGTCACGCCGGGCTTGATCCACCAGGTGTCGATGCCGATGTCGTATTTGGGCGATACCTTCGGGTGGCCGATGTGGTTCCAGTAGGCCACACGCCAGGTCTTGATGTGCCAGTTGGGGATCACGTAGTAGCCCCACAGCAGCACGCGGTCAAGGGCGCGGCAATGGTCGATCAGGCTCTGGCGCGAATCGGCGTTGATAAGCTGTTCTACCAGCTGGTCGATGGCCGGGTCGCGCAGGCCGATGAAGTTGCGGCTGCCTGGGTTGTCGGCGGCGGCACTGGACCAGAACTCGCGCTGCTCGTTACCTGGCGAGTTGGACTGCGGGTAGCCACCGACGATCATGTCGTAGTCGCGCGAGCGCAGGCGGGTGATGTATTGGGAAACGTCGACCCGGCGGATGTTCAGGTCTATGCCGAGGTCGGCGAGGTTGCGCTTGAACGGCAGCAGGATGCGTTCGAACTCGGTCTGTGCCAGCAGGAACTCGATGCTTACCGGCTTGCCCTGGGCGTCGACCATCTTGTCATCGACGATTTTCCAGCCGGCTTCCTGCAGCAGCTTGTAGGCCTGGCGCTGCTGTTCGCGGATCATGCCGCTGCCATCGCTGACCGGGTTGTGGAAGGCCTCGCTGAACACTTGCTCGGGCACTTTGCCGCGCAGCGGTTCGAGGATTTTCAGCTCGCTGGGGCTGGGCAGGCCGCGGGCGGCCATTTCCGAGTTTTCGAAGTAGCTGCCGGTACGGGTATAGGCGCCGTTGAACAGCTGCTTGTTGGTCCACTCATAGTCCAGCAGCAGGCTCAGCGCCTGGCGCACGCGGATATCCTGGAACACCGGGCGACGGATGTTGAAGATGAAGCCCTGCATGCCGGTGGGGTTGCCGTTGGGCAGCTCTTCCTTGATCAGCCGGCCGTCGCGCACGGCGGGCACGTTGTAGGCGGTGGCCCAGTTTTTTGCGCTGACTTCCAGGCCATAGTCGAAAGCCCCGGCCTTGAGGGCCTCGAGGGCAACGGTGGTGTCACGGTAGGAGTCGAACGTCATGACGTCGAAGTTGTAGAAGCCGCGGTTGATCGGCAGGTCCTTGGCCCAGTAGTCCTTGACCCGTTCGTAGCGCACCGAGCGCCCGGCCTTGACCTCGGCGACCTTGTACGGGCCGCTGCCCAGCGGAATTTCCAGGTTGCCGCGGTTGAAATCGCGGTTTTCGTACCAGTGCTTGGGCAGTACTGGCAACTGGCCGAGAATCAGCGGTAGCTCGCGGTTGTTCTTGTGCTTGAACTTGAACAGCACCTTCAGCGGGTCTTCGGCGACCACTTCGGTGACGTCGGCATAATACTGGCGGTACAGCGGCGCACCGTCCTTGATCAGGGCGTTGAAGGTGAATACTACGTCGTCGGCACGCATCGGGTGGCCGTCATGGAAGCGGGCTTCCGGGCGCAAGTAGAAGCGTACCCAGCTATTGTCGGGTGCTTTCTCGATCTTGCCGGCAACCAGGCCGTATTCGGTGAATGGCTCGTCCTGGCTCTGGCGCATCAGGGTGTCGTAGATGCTGCCGATGTTCTCGGCTGGCACGCCCTTGTTGATGAACGGGTTGAGGCTGTCGAAACCGCCGAAGCTGGATTGGCGGAACGTGCCGCCCTTGGGTGCGTCAGGGTTGACGTAGTCGAAGTGCTTGAAGTCGGCCGGGTACTTGGGCGGTTCGTCATACAGGGTGAGCGCGTGCTGCGGTGCGGCCAGGGCGGGAAGGCTCAGGCAGGCAAGCAACAGGCTGCCGGCCAGCCGGCGCAGTCGGTGCGTTGGCGTCATTGGGCTTTCTCCGAAGTCTTGATCCACCAGCTGTTCAGCCCGAGGGTGTAGGGCGGCGTGGTGACGAAGGCGAACCGGTTGCGGTAGGCCAGGCGATGGTTGTCGAGGTACCAGTTGGGGATCATGTAGTACTGCCATGAAAGCACGCGGTCCAGGGCGCGGGCGGCGGCGACCTGGTCATCGCGGGTACGTGCGGCGAGCAGGGTGTCGAGCAGATGGTCGACCACCGGGTCCTTGACCCCAGCATAGTTCTTGCTGCCCTTGGTTGTGGCCTGGCTGGAGTGGAAGTACAACCACTGTTCGAGGCCGGGGCTCAGGGTCTGGTTCAGGGTCATCAGAATCATGTCGAAATCGAACTGGTCCAGGCGTTGTTTGTACTGGGCGCGGTCGACGGTACGCAAGTGCGCATCGATGCCGATGCTGGCCAGATTTTCGACATAAGGTTGCAGGATGCGTTCAAGGTTGGGGTTTACCAGCAGCAACTCCATGCGCAACTGCTGGCCCTTGCTGTCGACCAGGCGCTGCCCGTTCAGCTTCCAGCCGGCCTCGGCGAGCAGGCCGAGGGCCTGGCGCAGGGTCTGACGGCTTATACCACGGCCATCGGTGTGGCTGACCGTGTAGGGCTCGCTGAACAGCCTAGCTGGCAACTGGTCGCGGAACGGCGCCAGCAGCAGCCACTCCTTGCCGGTGGGCAGGCCGGTGGCGGCGAATTCGCTGTTGGGGTAGTAGCTGGTCGAGCGGCGGTAGGCACCGCTGAACAGTGCGCGGTTGGTCCACTCGAAATCGAGCATCAGCCCCAGCGCCTGGCGTACCCGTGGGTCGCTGAAAGTGGCCCTGCGGCTGTTCATGAACAGGCCCTGGGTTTGCGTGGGGATGCGGTGCGGGATTTGCGCCTTGATTACCTCGCCCCGGCGCACGGCCGGGAAGTTGTAGCCGTTGGCCCAGTTCTTCGCCTGGTGCTCGATATAGATGTCGAACTCGCCGGCCTTGAACGCTTCGAAGGCGACCGTGGCGTCGCGGTAGAATTCGTACTCCACGCGGTTGAAGTTGTACTTGCCACGGTTCACCGCCAGGTCCTTGCCCCAGTAGTTCTTTACCCGTTCGAACACCAGCCGGCGCCCAGGCTGGACCTGGGTGATGCGGTAGGGGCCACTGCCTAGCGGGGGCTCGAAGGTGGTGGCCTTGAAGTCGCGCTTTTGCCAGTAGTGCTTGGGCAGCACCGGCATTTCGCCCAGGCGCAGGATCAGCAGCGGGTTACCCGCACGCTTGAACACGAAGCGGATGCGCAGCGGGCCGAGGATGTCCACCCGCTGCACTTCCTGCAGGTTGGTGCGGTAGATCGGATGGCCATCCTTGAGCAGCGTACGGTAAGAGAAGGCCACGTCTGCCGAGGTGATCGGCTTGCCGTCATGCCAGCGGGCTTCCGGGCGCAGGTTGAACACCACCCAGCTGCGGTCTTCGCTGTACTCCACCGAGCGGGCGATCAGGCCGTAGCTGGAGGTCGGTTCGTCGCCGGATGGGTCGTACTGGCCGGTGCCGACCATCAGCGGCTCGTTCAGCTCGCTGATGCCGTATTGCTGGAAATTGGGCGTGGTAATCGGGCTCGACCCCTTGAAGGTGTAGGGGTTGAGGGTGTCGAAGGTACCGAAAGCCATGGCCCGCAAGGTGCCGCCCTTGGGCGCTTGCGGGTTGACCCAGTCAAAATGGGTGAATGTGGCTGGGTACTTGAGCGTGCCGAACTGCGCGTATCCGTGGCTTTCGCTCACCATCGCGGCTGCGGGAAAGCTCAAGGCCAGGCTGAGAGACAGCAGGAGGGGACGTATCAAGTCGGCATCCGATCCAGAGGCGTTGGGCTTTGATCGGGGTACAGTAACAGCTTGGTGGGGTTGGAAAAAGAGAGGGGGCAGGGGTTTTCCAGTGGGTATGTTTTCAGGCCCATTCGCGGGCACGCCCGCTCCCACAGGTACAGCACCGGCCTTGATGGCTGTGAAAAACCTGTGGGAGCGGGCGTGCCCGCGAATGAGCTGCAAAGCAGCCCCTGTAACTACTTCAATGCGACAGGTAGACGGTCAGGGTCTGGCCTGGCTTGAGGGCATGGCCGCTGCGCGGGTTCCAACGCTTGAGGTGCTTCATTTCGACGTTGAAGCGCTTGGCCACCAGATACAGCGAATCGCCTTTGCGTACCTTGTACTGGGTGGAGCGCTGGCCGGAGGCGGCTACCCGATTGCCGGCAGCGCTCGGCGCGCTACCACCGCGCAGTGCCAGCACCTGGCCAGCGCGCACGCTGTTGCCGGAGAGGCGGTTCCAGCGCTTGATGTCCTTGACCGAAACGCGGTTGGCCTTGGCGATTGCGCCCAGATTGTCGCCGCGCTTGACCCGGTAGCTGCGCGCCGCCACCGGCGCCTTGGCTTCGGCCACGGCACGGGCGAATACGGCCTTGTTCGGCTGCAGGCTGACCAGTTGCTCGGGTTTGAGGTTGGACAGGCTGTCGCTCAGCAGTTGCGCCTTGGCGGTGGGTACCAGCAACTGCTGCGGGCCATCCACGGTCATGCGTTTCTTGAATGCCGGGTTGAGCTGGATCAGCTCGTCTTCGTCGATGTTGGCGAAGGCCGCTACCCGCGACAGGTCGAGGCGGTCGTTGATGGCCACCGCCTCGAAGTAGGGTTCGTTGGCAATCGGGTTCAGGTTAACGCCATAGGCTTCCGGCGTCAGTACCACCTGTGACAGGGCCAGCAGCTTGGGCACGTAGTCGCGGGTTTCCTGGGGCAGCGGCAGGTTCCAGTAGTCGGTGGGCAGGCCGAGCCTTTCGTTGCGTTCGATGGCGCGGCTGACCGTGCCTTCGCCGGCGTTGTAGGCAGCCAGGGCCAGCAGCCAGTCGCCATTGAACATGTCGTGCAGGCGGCTGAGGTAGTCCAGCGCGGCGTTGGTCGAGGCGGTCACGTCGCGACGGCCATCGTAGAAGTTGGTCTGGCGCAGGTTGAAGTGGCGGCCGGTGGACGGGATGAACTGCCACATGCCTGCGGCGTGGGCGCGCGAGTAGGCCATCGGGTTGTAGGCGCTTTCGATGGCTGGCAGCAGGGCCAGTTCCAGCGGCATGTCGCGCTCTTCAAGACGCTCGACGATGTAGTGCAGGTAGAGGCTGCCACGTTCGCCGGCGCTTTCGATGTAGCTCGGGTTGCTGGCGAACCACAGGCGCTGTTGTTCGATGCGCGGGTTGACATCGATGTTGTCTTGCAGGGCAAAGCCCTGGCGCATGCGTTCCCACACGTCCTGTGGCGCCTGCTCGGCCGGCTTGACCAGCAGCGGTGAAGGCTTGTGCTTGAACCGTGCCTGGTAGTTGTGCGCGCGAACGCTTTCGGATTCGTCGAGCTGACGGGTGCTCTGGCAGCCCACCAGGGTGGCGGCCAGGGCCAGCGCACTGATTTGGGCCAGGCGCGTCAGGGCGACGGAATGAGAGGTTCTGCGGCTACGGGAAGACATCGGCTGACACAGGTTTCCGGACGAAAAATTTCGGCGATTCTAGAAACCGCTCCGGGCCTGGTCAACCGTTGGCCACGCTTTGCGATATATCTTGAGGTTATCAGAAGGTGTCCTTCCAAGACCTCAAGGCAGCAAAAACAGCTACATGCGTAGGGTTTGAATGTCCCTTCCATTCGTCTGCTTTTTGTTTAACTAATGTTTCAGAGGTGCGCAGGAAGGGGTTGGTCAGGCGTTCCAGGCCGATCGTTGATGGCAATGTGATGCGATTTTCTGCACGCAAACGGCTAACGTCCTCAAACCGCCGTTGAACGTGCGGATTTTCAGGTTCCACCGCCTTGGCGAAACGCAGGTTGCTCAGGGTGTATTCGTGGGCGCAGTACACCTCGGTCTGCTCAGGCAGGGATGCCAGGCGGGCGAGGGCAGGCTGCATCTGTTCGGGGGTGCCTTCGAACATGCGTCCGCATCCGGCGGCGAACAGCGTGTCGCCACTGAACAGCACAGGCGTTGCCGGCTGCTCGCTGAAAAAGGCGATGTGCCCCAAGGTATGCCCGGGCACGGCCAGCACCTGGAACGTCACGCCCAGCGCGGTCACCTGGTCGCCCTCGTCCAGCGCCAGATCACGGCAGGGAATGCGTTCGTGGGCCGGCCCGCAGACCCGCGCGCCGGTCAGTTGCTTGAGCCGTTCCACGCCGCCGACGTGGTCGTTGTGGTGGTGGGTGACGAGGATGTCGCTCAGTACCCAGCCGGGGTTGGCGGACAGCCAGCGTTCCACTGGGCCGGCGTCACCTGGGTCGACCACCGCGCAGCGGAGTTTGGCAGTATCCTGTAACAACCAGATGTAGTTGTCGGAGAAAGCGGGGAGAGCATCGATCTGTATCATGGTGCGGATCCGATTCGCCTAGCGTGGCACATGAGGGCATCTTAGCCGCGATGGCGCGGTGCGAGAACCTTCGAGGGAGAGCGCAATGACCGACCAAGCCTTTGCCCAGGCCGACCCGGACTGGGTCAAGCTGATCAGCCTGGCCCGTGAGTGGTTCAATGGCCCACTTGGCCAACTGATGCTCAAGGAGGAGGAAAAACTGCTGAAAGAAGAGCTCGGGCGCTTCTTCGGTGGGTACCTTGTGCACTACGGGCCCTGTGCAGAGCCGCCGCCCAGCGCGCCGCAGGTGCAGCGTAACGTGCGCCTCGGCGCGCCGTTGCCGGGGGTGGAAATAGTCTGCGAAGAGCAGGCCTGGCCGCTGAGCGAACACGCCGCCGACGTGGTGGTGCTGCAGCATGGCCTGGATTTCAGCCTGTCGCCCCACGGTTTGCTGCGCGAGGCGGCCAGCGCGGTGCGCCCAGGCGGGCACCTGCTGATTGTCGGGATCAACCCCTGGAGCAGTTGGGGCATGCGCCATTTCTTCAGCCACGGCGCCTTGCGCAAGGCCCGTTGCATCTCGCCGTCGCGGGTGGGCGACTGGCTCAACCTGCTGGGCTTCGCGCTGGAGAAACGCCGCTTCGGGTGCTATCGTCCGCCGCTTGCCTCACCGGCCTGGCAGCAGCGCCTGGCGGGCTGGGAACGGGTGGCCGGCGGCTGGCAGGGCTCCGGTGGTGGTGTGTACCTGCTGGTAGCGCGCAAGATGGTGGTGGGCCTGCGGCCGTTGCGCCCTGAGCGTCGCGAGCCGATGGGCAAACTGCTGCCGCTGCCACTGGCCAAGGTCAATCGCACGGCGGCCAACCCGGATACCGAAAAGCACTGAACATGAAGGGTACATGAGCGAAAGCGTCGAGATGTTTACCGATGGTGCCTGCAAGGGCAACCCCGGCCCTGGCGGCTGGGGGGTCCTTATGATCTACAAGGGCGTCGAGAAGGAACTGTGGGGCGGCGAACGCGAAACCACCAACAACCGCATGGAGCTGATGGCCGCGATCCAGGGCTTGATGGCCCTCAAGCGCGAATGCGAAGTGGTGCTGACCACCGACTCGCAGTACGTGATGAAGGGCATCAACGAATGGATGACCAACTGGAAGAAGCGCGGCTGGAAAACCGCGGCCAAGGAGCCAGTGAAGAACGCCGACCTGTGGCAGCAGCTGGATGAACAGGTCAACCGCCACAAGGTGACCTGGAAGTGGGTGCGCGGACACATCGGCCACCCCGGCAACGAACGCGCCGACCAGCTGGCCAATCGTGGGGTCGATGAGGTGCGCGCCAAGCGTTGAGCTGGGGTACAATTCCGGCCTTTGTAACTGATGCAAGTTGGAGCGCCCCGCGTGGAGCAGCAGCAAGATAAACGGTTCGTCATTCTCGATACCGAAACCACGGGTATGCCGGTCAGCGAAGGCCACCGGATCATCGAGATCGGCTGTGTCGAGGTCATCGGCCGGCGCCTGACCGGGCGGCACTTCCACGTCTACCTGCAGCCAGACCGCGAGAGTGACGAGGGCGCCATCAACGTCCACGGTATCACCGATGCCTTCCTGGTCGGCAAGCCGCGCTTTGCTGATGTCGCCGAGGAGTTCTTCGAGTTTATCCAGGGCGCCACGCTGGTCATCCACAACGCGGCGTTCGACGTTGGCTTCATCAACAACGAATTTGCCTTGCTCGGCCAGCAGGACCGCGCGGACATTTCGCAGCACTGCACCATCCTTGACACCCTGCTGCT
Organism: Pseudomonas sp. B19(2017); assembly: GCF_002113165.1. Classification (NCBI taxonomy): domain Bacteria; kingdom Pseudomonadati; phylum Pseudomonadota; class Gammaproteobacteria; order Pseudomonadales; family Pseudomonadaceae; genus Pseudomonas; species Pseudomonas sp. B19(2017). The sequence continues at coordinate 25,336 of NZ_NEJR01000009.1, read as the reverse complement.
GGCGCGCTCGCGCCACCCGGGGCAGCGCAACAGCCTGGATGCGCTGTGCAAACGCTACGACATCGACAACTCGGGCCGTGAACTGCACGGCGCATTGCTCGACTCGGAACTGCTGGCTGACGTCTATCTGGCGATGACCGGTGGCCAGACCAGCCTGTCGCTGGCCGGGTATGGGGCCGAAGCCGGGGATGAAGGAGCGGGTGCTGGTGGTAGCGAGATTCGCCGTATTACCGGGCGTGTGCCCGGGCGGGTGATCTTGGCCAGTGCCGAGGAGCTGGAGGCGCATGCCGAGCGCCTGGCGGCGATTGCCAAGTCGGCGGGCGGGCCATCCATGTGGCAGGCTCTGACCGAGGCACCTGCTGGCTGATCTTTGGCCTGCTCCGGCCCTTTCGCGGGTGAACCCGCTCCCACAGGAAATCGACTGGCCTGAATGCAATGTGGTGCCTGTGGGAGCGGGTTCACCCGCGAAGAGGCCAGCACAGGCAATACAAGGCTCAACTACCCTGAAATGGACACCTGTCCTTCGGAGGTAGCCACCTGATGTACAAGGACCTCAAGTTCCCCATCCTCATTGTCCACCGCGCCATCAAGGCCGACAGCGTCGCTGGCGAGCGCGTGCGGGGTATCGCCGAGGAACTGCGTCAGGACGGTTTTGCCATCCTTGCCGCCGCCGACCATGCCGAGGCTTGTCTGGTTGCCGCCACCCATCACGGCCTGGCCTGCATGCTGATTGCCGCCGAGGGCGTCGGCGAGAATACCCACTTGCTGCAGAGCATGGCCGAGCTGATCCGCCTGGCCCGCCTGCGCGCGCCCAACCTGCCGATTTTCGCCTTGGGCGAACAGGTGACCCTGGAAAACGCCCCCGCCGAAGCCATGAGCGAGCTCAACCAGCTGCGCGGCATCCTCTATCTGTTCGAAGACACCGTGCCGTTTCTTGCGCGCCAGGTGGCGCGTGCCGCACACACCTACCTTGATGGCCTGCTGCCGCCGTTCTTCAAGGCCCTGGTACAGCACACCGCGCAGTCCAATTATTCCTGGCACACCCCGGGCCACGGCGGCGGCGTCGCCTACCGCAAAAGCCCGGTGGGCCAGGCCTTTCACCAGTTCTTCGGGGAAAATACCCTGCGCTCGGACTTGTCCGTTTCCGTGCCGGAGCTGGGCTCGCTGCTCGATCACACCGGCCCCTTGGCCGAAGCCGAGGCCAGGGCCGCACGCAACTTTGGCGCCGACCACACCTTCTTCGTCATCAATGGCACCTCCACGGCCAACAAGATCGTCTGGCACGCCATGGTTGGCCGCGACGACCTGGTGCTGGTGGACCGCAACTGCCACAAGTCGGTGGTGCATGCAATCATCATGACCGGTGCCATTCCGCTGTACCTGTGCCCCGAGCGCAACGAGCTGGGGATCATCGGCCCGATCCCGCTCAGCGAGTTCAGCCCCGAGGCGATCCAGGCGAAGATCCAGGCCAACCCGCTAGCCCGTGATCGCGGGCAGCGTATCAAGCTGGCGGTGGTGACCAACTCCACCTACGACGGCCTGTGCTACCACGCCGGGTTGATCAAGCAGACCCTGGGTGCCAGTGTCGAGGTGCTGCATTTCGACGAGGCCTGGTTCGCCTATGCGGCGTTCCACGAGTTCTTCACCGGGCGCCATGCCATGGGTACGGCCTGCGCGGCAGACAGCCCATTGGTGTTCAGCACCCATTCCACGCACAAGCTGCTGGCCGCGTTCAGCCAGGCCTCGATGATTCATGTACAGGACGGCGCCAGGCGGCAGCTGGACCGTGACCGCTTCAACGAAGCATTCATGATGCACATTTCGACTTCGCCGCAGTACAGCATCCTCGCTTCGCTGGACGTGGCCTCGACCATGATGGAAGGGCCGGCCGGGCGCTCGCTGCTGCAGGAAATGTTCGATGAGGCGCTGAGCTTTCGCCGCGCCCTGGCCAACCTGCGCGAGCATATTGCCGCCGACGACTGGTGGTTCAGCATCTGGCAGCCGCCGAGTGCCGAAGGCATCCACCGCCTGGCCGCACAGGACTGGCTGCTGCAGCCGGGGGCGGAGTGGCATGGCTTTGGCGAGGTGGCAGACGACTATGTGCTGCTCGATCCACTGAAAGTGACCCTGGTAATGCCTGGGCTGAGCGCGGGCGGTGCACTGGGCGAACATGGCATTCCGGCGGCAGTGGTCAGCAAGTTCCTCTGGGAGCGGGGGCTTGTGGTGGAGAAAACCGGCCTGTACAGCTTCCTGGTGCTGTTCTCCATGGGCATCACGAAAGGCAAGTGGAGCACTTTGCTCACTGAATTGCTGGAGTTCAAGCGCCACTATGATGGCAATACCGCGCTGGGCAACTGCCTGCCGAGCGTGGTGGCTGCCGATGCCTCACGCTACCAGGGCATGGGCCTACGCGACTTGTGCGACCAGTTGCATGGCTGCTACCGCGCCAATGCCACGGCCAAGCAACTGAAGCGGCTGTTCACGCGCTTGCCGGAGGTGGCCGTGAGCCCGGCCCAGGCTTATGACCAGATGGTACGTGGGGAGGTGGAGGCGGTGCCGATCGAGGCACTGTCGGGGCGGGTGGCGGCGGTGATGCTGGTGCCATACCCGCCGGGTATTCCATTGATCATGCCGGGGGAGCGGTTCACCGAGGCGACCCGCTCGATTCTCGATTACCTGGCGTTTGCCCGGGCATTCAACCAGGGCTTCCCGGGTTTTGTCGCCGACGTGCACGGCCTGCAGAACGAAAGCGGCCGCTACACGGTGGATTGCATCAAGGAATGCGAATGATCTCGACGCCGCTGCGCGCCAGTTCGAAGCGGTTTTCACCCAGGTGGTTGACTTTGTCGCCGATGGCCAGGCGATAGGTAGTGATGGGGGCGCCCAGCGTGCTGCCGTCGGTTTGCAGGGTCGACTCCTGGAACTCGTGCACGGGGTAGATGCGGCCTTCGGCGTCACGGGCGTGGAATTGGCCGACCATTACTGCTGCCATTTGGGTGGAAACCTCTGAATTACGTGAGAAATGTCTGCAGGCATAGACCGTGGAACAGCGTCGGAAGTTTTCGCCCTGCGGAAAAAAAACCAAAGCGCCGAGGAACGGTCATCTATAACTACAACGTCCCTTTTACCCAGCAGAGGTTGGAAATTGCCATGAGCCAGGTGTATTCGGTAGCGGTGGTCGTCGGTAGCTTGCGCAAGGACTCCTACAACCGCAAGATCGCCCGCGCACTCTCGGAGCTGGCGCCGTCCAGCCTTGCCCTGAAAATCGTCGAGATTGGCGATTTGCCGTTGTACAACGAGGATATCGAGGCCGAAGCGCCGGACGCGTGGAAGCGTTTTCGCGACGAGATCCGCCGTAGTGATGCGGTGCTGTTCGTTACCCCGGAATACAACCGCTCGGTGCCTGGCGGCCTGAAGAATGCCATCGATGTGGGTTCGCGGCCCTATGGGCAAAGTGCCTGGAGTGGCAAGCCGACGGCGGTGGTCAGCGTTTCGCCGGGGGCTATTGGTGGCTTCGGCGCCAACCATGCCGTGCGCCAGTCGCTGGTGTTTCTGGACATGCCGTGCATGCAGATGCCCGAGGCCTACATTGGCGGCGCGGCGAGCCTGTTCGAGGAATCGGGCAAGCTCAATGACAAGACCCGGCCGTTCTTGCAGGCGTTTGTCGACAAGTTCGCTTCCTGGGTGAAGTTGAACCGGGCGGTTTGACCTGAGCAATCATCGCTGAGCGCACGATCCCTGTAGGAGCGGGCTTGTGTCGCGAAAGGGCTGCGCAGCAGCCCCGGCAATTCATGTTGCGAAGCTGAAATCCTGGGGCTGCTGCGCAGCCCTTTCGCGACACAAGGCCGCTCCTACAAAAGCTGTGCACAGCGGATTAGCGGAAGCTGTAGGAAACCCCGGCATACACGGCAAACCCTTCGCCCGGCGTCGAACGGGCCCCATCCTTTCCGGCATCGTTGTAGCCAGGTGTCACCGTCGCCGCATAGCGCTTGTTGGTCAGGTTGCGCAGGTCCAGCCAGGTCTGCCAGTCCTGCTTCGGTGAATCCCAGCCCAGGCGCGCGCCGAGCAAGGCATATTCATCGGCGTGATAGCTGTTGGCGTAGTCCACCTGCACCTTCGACGCCATCTGCGTATTCACCCCGGCATAGAAGCCGCTCGGCCAGTCATAGCGCAGCTCGGCCTGGTAGTAGTGCATAGGGATGCCCGGCAGGCGGTTGTCGCCGAACCTGTCGTCATCGCGGTAGTGGAAGTCACTGAAGGTGTAGGCCTGGCGCAAGCTCAGCTTGCCAGTACCGGCACGCTCCCACAGGGTGCTGTCGAGGCCGGCTTCCACGCCCTGGTGCACGGTGGCGCTGGCGTTGAATTCCTTGGCCGGAGCGCCTTGCACGATTTCCACCGCCAGCAATTCATGGCGCACCTGCGAGTAGTACCACGCCAGGTCCCATTGCCCCAATGCCGATTCGCCGCGTGTGCCCAATTCCAGTGTGGTGGCCGTCTGGTTTTGCATTTCGATCGGTTGGTTGGGTGTTGGCGAACTCCAGATCAGCGACCACGGATGTGGAGGTTCGACCGAGCGGCTCAGGTTGCCATACACCTGCAGGTCCGGGCTAATGTCATAGCGCAGCCCCACGCGCGGCGCGTAGTCCCAGTCATGCATGCTCACCTTGCCGCCCTCGGCCGGGTAGGTGACATCACTTTCACGGCGGGTATAGATCATCGCCAGGCCCGTGGTCAGCCACAGGTTCGGCACCAGCTCCAGGTCATTGCCCACATGCAGCACGGTGTCCGAACCCTGGTAGGTAAAGTCACGAGTGCGCTCACCGAACACGTCGCCATTGCGGGTGAACTGCGAAGCACCGCTGTTGGGCAGGTGCTTGGTGGTGCGCCAGCCGACGGTGGTCTTGCTCTCGTGGCCGAACAGGGTGTCGCGGCGGAAATAGTTCAAGGTGCCGCTGACATCGGTGTAGGCCACCTTCAGGCGCATCGGGCCTTCGCGCAGATCCATCGGGTAGTCATGGTAGACCAGGCCGGCTTCCAGGCGCGCATCGTCGTCGAGGTAGAAGGTGGTCTTGTTGCCCAGCCAGGTGCTGCCCGGTTGCGGGCGGCTGTCGTCACGGGCCAGGTAGGCCGGGTTGGCCGCGCGCGGGTGGTGCTTGATCTGCGCCTTGGTCAGGCGCCCGGCCAGCTCGTTCTCGGTTTCCCGGTAGCGCAGATAGAAACGGGTTTCCAGGTTCGGGTTGAAGCGGTAGCCGATGTTGGCGGCAACGCCCTTGGCGCTGCCGCTGCTGTGCGCCTGGTAGCCGTCATATTCCGCATCGGTCAGGGCCACGTAGTAGTCGAGGTTGCCCAGAACCTGCCCCGAGCTGATATGCCGGTGCTGGTAGCCGCGGCTGCCGACTTCGTAGCGCACCTGCAGCGGCGCGGCGTCGTAGCCGGTGTGGGTGACATAGTTGATCGCACCGCCAAGGGCCAGCGCGCCCTGGTCGAAGCCGTTGGCGCCGCGCAGCACTTCGGCACGGCTCAGCCACAGCGGCTCGAACAGCTCGTAGGGCGTACCGCCCGGGCCGGTCAGGGGCAGGCCGTCGAACATCGTGTACACCCCGGAACCGTGGGCCCCCGGTGCGCGGTTGATGCCCGAACCGCGGATCGACAGCTTGATGCCATCGTTGCCCGCCGATTGGGCGAACACCCCGGGCTGGTAGGCCAGTACATCCTGGTTGTTGGCAACCCGGCCTTGTCCCACGCGCTGCATGTCCACCAGGTTGCTTGCGCCCGGCACTTCGTGCAGGCGTTCGCTGGCTGCGGTCAGGTCGTTCTGCTCCTCATCGGTGATCAGCACCTGGCCCAACTCGACCGAAGGTGCCGCCAGGGCGGGCTGTGTGGCAGCGAAAGCAGCCAGCAGGCCAAGGCAGGATGGTAGGGGCAAAACGCAACGCATTGTACGACTCCAGGCGAAAGGCGAATGGACAACGGCGTTGAGACGAGCGAAATGCCGCTTGGAGCACGAGGAAAGTCGACAAATCTTGCGCAGCGTTCGTCAGACGGTTTTGTACGAAAGTTCTTTACAAGCCCAAGCGGTGGAGCAGGGCGGCCCGCGCTTCGTAAGGTGACGGCAGACCGGCAGCGATGCCTCGCTCAATCACCCGTGGAGTTCAAACATGACTGACAACGCACGACACTCGCAGCAACCCTTGGCGGACGCCCCGGTTCGCCTGACGCCCCGTGAACGGCAAGTGCTGTTGTGGTGTGCTTACGGCAAGAGCTCGTGGGAGATTGGCCAGATCCTGGCGTGCAAGGAATCGACGGTGAACTTCCATGTTTCGAACATCCTGCGCAAGTTCGATGTGCCGACCCGGGTAGCTGCGGTGATCAAGGCTATTCGCTACGGCATGCTGGCCGAGCAGTGAGGGGGTGAAACATGGACAACGACCCTCGATTACCGCGTTTTGCCGATTGCCATGATCCGTTCTGGCCACGGGTAGACCTGGGCAGGCTGCGTGAGCGCCTGAACCTGCAGCGCCCTGTCAGTGACGCCGCGCTGGAAGTGGCCGCACGCTGCGCCGCCATCGACGCGGCACGCGAATTCGCGCGCTGGCGTGCGGTGTTGCGGGAGCGGGGCTACAAGCGCCTTGAAGATGTGGCCGGGCATGACCAGGGGCGGGCATTGCGGGTGTGCTACATCCGTTTTGTCGAAGCCGCGGTCATGTATACCCTGGGCTCGACCGGCTACCTGCCCACTGCGCGCCGGGGAGTTGACCATGGCTGAGCAATCTGTTTTCGACAGCCTGGTCCCGGCGCTGGTGGCGTTGCTGGGCGTGGATGGCAACGTACTGTTTGCCGCGCTACTGGGGGCTTTGCTGGTGAGTGCAGCGCGCGACCGGTTGATCACCAATACGGCCAGGCGCCTGACACTGGGCAAGAAACTGCTGCTGGTGTTCGTGACCGTGGGGGTGGGTCATCTGTTCGAGCCACTGGTTTCCTCGCTGGTGCCTTTGCTTAGCCGTGGCATGGCGGCGTTCGTGGCTGCTGTGGTGGTGATCCCCATCAGCCTCAAGGTAATGGTATGGCTGGATACGCTGGACCCGCGCGAACTCATCCAGCGCTGGCGCCGGCGGGGCTAGCCGCTGGCGGTATCGGGCAGGCGACTGGTCAGCGCGTTCAATTGGCGTTCCAGCTGCTGGATGCGTTGCTTGTCCTCGACCAGCAGGAGCACGGCTTGGCGATCAGCAAGCGACAAGGTGCGCAGCCGTGCAAGCATGTCGCTTTCCCAGCCGTCTTCCTCCAGGCGTGGGCGATGATGTTCGGGTTCACCCAGCAGAAGCCAGTCCAGTGAGCAGGCATACTGCCTGGCGACATCTATGCAAAGTGAATATGGCACGCTGTCGCGTACCTTCCAGCTGCTCAATGTTTGCGGGCTGATCGCCAGGGCCCTGGACAGCTCTGCGTCTGATTCTGTGGCGGTCAGAAGCTTCAGCCTGGCCAGTACCGAAGCAAGTACGTTGGTACTCATAACAAATATCCATGACTGGTTTAATGATATTCCATGGGCTTAAACTACTCGTTATGAATACAGCCCTGCGTTTTAAGGAGCATTTCTGCAATGAGAAGCATCAAACTGAAGAATACACCTACATGTGCAGCTAATACTGACAAAATTGGACGAACATTCTCACAGAAGGTAAGCCTGAACAATGCTTGCAGGTACTTGCCGTGAGTACATACAAACTGGTTTGCCCGCATTGCCACAGCCGGATGCGTATACGCACCAGTGAAGGGCGCCATATTTTCCTGCGTATTGCCTATTTGCAATGCACCACCGAGGCCTGTGGCTGGTCTGTGCGCGCCGAGTTCGAAATGACCCATGAACTCTCGCCCAGCGGCATGCCAAACCCGGAAGTGTACCTGCCTTCGGCCAATGGTGATTTGCGCAAGGCAGCGCTGCCGGGCGCCGTGCAGGGTAACCCCGGCGAATGAGCCTTCATGCCTACGGATTTAAAGCCCGCAGATAAAAAAACACCCCGCATTAGCGGGGTGTCTTGTTTTGCCGGGGCGATCAGCCGATCAGTTGCAGGCCGGCTTGCTGGACCATTTCCAGCAGCGGTTGCGGATACACACCCAGCACGAAGGCAAGAATGGCGATGGCCAGCAGCATGACGCCGCCGGTGCGCTGCTCCCACTTCAGCGGGGCGTCGTGGCGACGCAGGTTCGGCTCGACCAGGTACAGGGTTACCATGACGCGCAGATAGTAGTAAACACCGATGGCGCTACCGATCACCAGCGCACCGACCAGCCACCACAGGTGCGACTCGACGCCGGTGGCGATGATGTAGAACTTGCCGATGAAGCCCGCGGTCAGCGGAATACCTGCCAGCGACAGCATCATCACGGTCAGTACCGCGGTCAGGTACGGACGACGCCAGAACAGGCCACGGTATTCGTACAGCGCATCGGCGTCACGGCCGCCGTAAGGCGAGGACATCAGGGTGATGACACCGAAGGCGCCCAGGCTGGTGATCACGTAGGTGACCAGGTACACGCCCATGGCTTCCAGGGCCAGCCCCTTGCTGGCGACCAGGGCGATGACCAGGTAGCCGAAGTGGGCGATGGACGAGTAACCGAGCAGGCGCTTGAGGTTGCTCTGGGTCAGTGCCAGCAGGTTGCCGATCAGGATCGAGGCCACGGCAATCACTGCCAGTACGGTGCTCAGCACGCCGCTGCTGGCAGCAGGAGAGAGCATGAACAGGCGCACGACCACGGCGAACACCGCGACCTTGCTGGCGGTGGCCAGGAACGCGGCGACCGGCGCCGGGGCACCTTCGTAAACGTCCGGGGTCCACAGGTGGAACGGTACCAGCGACAGCTTGAAGGCCAGACCGACCAGCATCATGGCCAGGCCCAGCTGGGCCAGCAGGCTTGGCATGCTGGTAGCGGCCAGGGCCTTGCCGATCTGGTCGAAGGTGAGGCTGCCGGCGTCGGCGTACAGCAGGGCCATGCCGAACAGCAGGAAGGCCGAGCCTGCAGCCGACAGCACCATGTACTTGATGCCGGCTTCCAGCGAGCGCTTGTTGAAGAAGGCATACGCCACCAGGCCGTAGACCGGTACCGACAGCAGCTCCAGGCCGATGAACAGGCCGGCCAGGTGGTTGGCGCTGACCAGCACCAGGCCACCGAGGGCCGACATCAGCAGCAGCAGGTAGAGTTCTTCACGGTTGCCCGGGAAGCCCTTGGAGCCTTCGCCGAGGTAGGCGTGGGCGAGGGTGACGCAAGCCAGCGTCGCCACCAGCATGATCGCCATGTACAGGCAGGCGAACTTGTCGATGGTGACCAGCGAAGTGACCGCCAGCGGCGCAACCTTCAGCGCCGGCAGGATCGACAGCAGAGCCAGGTTGAGGCCCACGGTGGATAGCAGGAAGGTCTGCGAGTGGTTGCGCTTCCAGGCGATCGCCAGCATCACCACCACTGTGGTGATGGTGGTGATCAGCATCGGCGCCAATGCGATGAAGTGTTGAGTGGTGAATTCCATAGCGCTCTTACCGGGCCGAAGCGAGTTGAGTGAAAGCGGAACCGAGCCACTGCTGCACACCACTCATGGTGGCGGCAGAGGTGTCGAGGAACGGCTGCGGATACACGCCCAGCAGGATCAGCAGTACCGCCAGACCCAGGACCATGATCAGCTCGCGACCGTCCATGCCGGCCAGCACAGTGTCGGTCTTGGCCGGGCCGAAGTAGGCGCGGTGGATCATGATCAGCGAGTACACCGAACCGAACACCAGGCCAGTGGTGGCGATCACGGTGATCCACGGCACGCTGGCGAAGCTGCCGATCAGGATCAGGAATTCGCCGACGAAGTTGCCGGTACCGGGCAGGCCCAGGGAGGCAGCGGCGAAGAACAGGCTGATAGCCGGCAGGTAGGCGATGCGGTGCCACAGGCCACCCATTTCGCGCATGTCACGGGTGTGCAGGCGCTCGTACAGCTGGCCGGCCAGGATGAACAGCGCAGCAGCGGACAGGCCGTGGGCCAGCATCTGGATCACCGCGCCTTGCAGGGCCTGCTGGCTGCCGGAGTAGATACCGATCAGCACGAAGCCCATGTGCGAGACGCTGGAGAAGGCCACCAGGCGCTTGATGTCGGTTTGCGCGAAGGCCAGGAAGGCACCGTAGAAGATACCGATCAGGCCCAGGGTCATGGCAATTGGCGCGAACTCGGCCGAGGCGTTCGGGAACAGCGGCAGAGCGAAGCGCAGCAGGCCGTAGGCCGCAGTCTTCAGCAAGATACCTGCCAGGTCCACGGAGCCTGCGGTCGGTGCCTGGGCGTGAGCGTCAGGCAGCCAGGAGTGGAACGGCACCACCGGCAGCTTCACCGCGAAGGCGATGAAAAAGCCCAGCATCAGCAGGTACTCGGTACCGGCTGGCAGTTCGGCCTTGAGCAGGTCGCTGTAGTTGAAGGTGATCACGCCGGTGTTGGTGTAGTTGACCAGTACCAGGCCGAGGATCGCCACCAGCATGATCAGGCCGCTGGCCTGGGTGAAGATGAAGAACTTGGTCGCCGCGTAGATCCGGGTCTTCTTGCCGTCCGACGAGCTGTGACCCCAGAGCGCGATGAGGAAGTACATCGGCACCAGCATCATTTCCCAGAAGAAGAAGAACAGGAACAGGTCCAGGGCCAGGAACACACCGACCACGCCGCCGAGAATCCACATCAGGTTGAGGTGGAAGAAGCCGACGTGGCGCTGGATTTCCTTCCAGGAGCACAGTACCGACAGCACACCGAGCAGGCCGGTGAGCAGGATCATCAGCAGCGACAGGCCGTCGAGGGCCAGGTGGATGCTGATGCCGAAGCGCTGGATCCACTGGACCTTGTATTCCAGGGCCCAGGCCGGCTCGGCGCCCGGAGCAGGGGCGAGGGTGTAGTCGCCGTTAGCCCACAGCCACAGGCCGATGCCGAGCAGCAGGGACATGGTCAGCAGCGCGATCCAGCGCGGCAGGGTGGCGCCGAAGCGCTCACCCAGCCAGCACAGGAAGCCGCCGATGAAGGGGATCAGGATCAGCCAAGGCAAAATCATGACGGGTTGGTTTCCTTTGGCAAAGTCGCAAGATTCATAGTCATACCGCAGCCACTACCACGGCACCGAGCACCAGCACGGCACCTACGGCGATAGAGGCGGTGTACCAGCGCAGCTGGCCAGTCTCGGTCTTGCTCATGGCAACGTGGCCGCCACGCGCCATCCGAGGAATCAGGCCGATGGTGCGGTCAACCGGATCCTTGCGCAGGATATGGCTGATCAGCAGGTACGGTTTGACGAAGAGCTTGTCGTAGATCCAGTCGAAGCCCCAGGCAGCGAACCACCAGGCCGACAGGACACGGCCGATGCCGCTGTTGGCCACGGCGCTGACGAAGCGGCGCTTGCCCAGGAACAGCAGGGCCGACAGCAGGATACCGGCGATGGCAATGGCGCCCGAGGTGATCTCCAGCGCGTGCTTGGCTTCGCCACCAGCGTGGCCGGCGCTTTCCGGCAGCACACCTGCCAGCGGCGGGGTGATCCAGGCGCCGACGAAGGTCGACAGCACGATCAGCACGCCCAGCGGCAGCCAGTGGCTGATGCCGTGGCCAGCGTGGGCTTCGGTCTTGGCTTCGCCGTGGAAGGCGATGAAGATCAGGCGGAAGGTGTACAGCGAGGTCATGAACGCACCGACCAGGCCGGCGTACAGCAGGCCGGTGTTGCCGCTGGCGAATGCTTCCCAGAGGATCTCGTCCTTGGAGTAGAAGCCCACGGTCACGATCGGCAGGGCCGCCAGGGCAGCGCCACCGACCACGAAGCTGGCGTAGGCCAGCGGCAGTTTCTTCCACAGGCCGCCCATCTTGAAGATGTCCTGCTCGTGGTGGCAGGCAACGATCACCGCACCGGAGGCAAGGAACAGCAGGGCCTTGAAGAAGGCGTGGGTCATCAGGTGGAAGATCGCCGCGTCCCAGGCGCCAACGCCCAGGGCCAGGAACATGTAGCCGATCTGGCTCATGGTCGAGTAGGCGAGGATACGCTTGATGTCGGTCTGCACCAGCGCGGCGAAGCCGGCCAGTACCAGGGTCACGCCACCGACCACACCGACCAGGTGCAGGATGTCCGGCGCCAGCAGGAACAGGCCGTTGGTACGGGCGATCAGGTACACGCCCGCGGTCACCATGGTTGCCGCGTGGATCAGTGCCGAAACCGGGGTTGGGCCCGCCATCGCGTCGGCCAGCCAGGTCTGCAGTGGCAGCTGAGCCGATTTACCGACCGCGCCACCCAGCAGCATCAGGGTTGCCAGCACCATCCAGGTGTCGCCTGCCTGGAACTTCTGCGGTGCCAGAACCAGCAGTTCCTGCACGTTCAGGGTACCCAGCTGGGCGAACAGGATGAACAGGCCGATGGCCATGAACACGTCGCCGATACGGGTGACGATAAACGCCTTGAGTGCTGCGTTACCGTTGTTGCGGTTGCTGTAGTAGAAACCGATCAACAGGTACGAGCACAGGCCCACGCCTTCCCAGCCGAAGTAGATGAACAGCAGGTTATCGCCCAGCACCAGGAACAGCATGCTGGCGATGAACAGGTTGGTGTACGAGAAGAAGCGCGAGTAACCGGCTTCGCCACGCATGTACCAGGAAGCGAACAGGTGGATCAGGAAGCCGACACCGGTGACCACGCCGAGCATGGTGACCGACAAGCCGTCCAGGTACAGGGTGAAGTTCGGCGCGAAGCCGTCCACCGACATCCACTGCCACAGCAGCTGGCTGTACGCGCCGCCCTCAGGCGGGGCGACGTTGAATTGCCAGATGACGTAGGCGGCCGTGGCCGCCGACAGGCCTACCGAGCCGACGCCGATCAGGGCGGACAGGTTCTCCGAGAACCGCCCGCGCGAGAACGACAGCAGCAGGAAGCCGACGAGGGGGAAGACGAAAGTCAGGAAGAGAAGGTTCATCCGCGCATCTCACTGGCAGCATCGATGTCGAGAGTGTGGAAGCGGCGATACAGCTGCAGCAGGATGGCCAGGCCAATACTGGCCTCGGCGGCTGCCAGGCTGATCACCAGAATGAACATCACCTGGCCGTCGGGCTGGACCCAACGGGCACCGGCGACGACGAACGCCAGGGCAGAGGCGTTCATCATGACTTCCAGGCTCATGAGCACGAAGAGGATGTTGCGGCGGACCATCAGGCCAACCAGACCTAAGCAGAACAGGATGCCGGCGACTGCCAGACCATGCTCGAGAGGGATAGCACCCATGATTTACTCCTTCGCCTCGTTGCGGCCCAGGTGGAAGGCGGTGACGGCTGCTGCCAGCAGCAGCATCGACGCCAGTTCGACCACCAGCAGGTAGGGGCCGAACAGGCTGATGCCGACGGCTTTCGGGCCCACGGTGGTACCGCTGATGCCGGCGCCACTCGGGGTGACGAACAGCACGTACAGCAGCTCTGCCAGCAGCAGGGCGCCGAGGATCACCGGCCCGGCCCAGATGCCGGGCTTGAGCCAGCCGCGTTCCTGGGCGACCGAGGCCGGCCCCAGGTTGAGCATCATCACCACGAACACGAACAGCACCATGATGGCGCCGGCGTAGGCGATCACTTCCAGGGCACCGGCGAACGGCGCACCCAGGGAGAAGAAGATCATGGCCACGGAAATCAGCGAAATGATCAGGTAAAGCAAGGCGTGCACGGGGTTGGTGCCGGTTACCACCCGAAGGGTGGAGACCACGGCGATCCCGGATGCGAAGTAGAAAGCGAATTCCATCTTTCTGTCCTTATGGGAGCAAGCTCTTCACGTTGATCGGCTCGGCTTCGTTCTGTGCAGAGCCCTTCGGCTTGCCAGCGATTGCCATACCCGCAACACGGTAGAAGTTGTAGTCAGGGTTCTTGCCGGGGCCGGAGATCAGCAGATCTTCTTTCTCGTACACCAGGTCCTGACGCTTGAACTCGGCCATTTCGAAATCCGGAGTCAGCTGGATCGCGGTGGTCGGGCACGCTTCTTCACACAGGCCGCAGAAGATGCAGCGCGAGAAGTTGATGCGGAAGAACTCCGGGTACCAGCGGCCGTCCTCGGTCTCGGCCTTCTGCAGCGAGATGCAGCCGACCGGGCAGGCCACCGCGCAGAGGTTGCACGCTACGCAGCGCTCCTCGCCATCGGGGTCGCGGGTGAGGACGATGCGGCCGCGGTAGCGCGGCGGCAGGTACACGGGTTCTTCGGGGTACTGCAGGGTGTCGCGCTTGCGGAACCCGTGGGAGAACACCATTGCCAGGCTGCGCAGCTGGGTGCCGGTGCCCTTAACGATGTCGCCGATATACTTGAACATGGGTCAAATCCTCACTGGGCCGCGACGGCTGGCGTGTTGTAGAGCACGATCGCAGCGGTCACCAGCAAATTGATCAGGGTCAGCGGCAGGCAGAACTTCCAGCTGAAGTCCATCACCTGGTCATAGCGTGGGCGCGGGATCGAGGCGCGCAGCAGGATGAACAGCATGATGAAGAACGCGGTCTTCAGGGCGAACCACAGGAACGACAGTTGCGGCAGGATGCCGAACGGGCCGTGCCAGCCGCCGAAGAACAGGGTTACCAGCAGCGCCGAGATGAGGATGATGCCGATGTACTCACCGACGAAGAACATGCCCCATTTCATGCCGGCATACTCGATGTGGTAGCCGTCGGCCAGTTCCTGTTCCGCTTCCGGCTGGTCGAACGGGTGACGGTGAGTCACGGCGACGCCAGCGATGAAGAAGGTGCAGAAGCCGAAGAACTGCGGAATGATGAACCACAGGTTCTGCGCCTGGTATTCAACGATGTCGCGCATGTTGAACGAGCCCACCTGCACCACCACGCCCATCAGCGCCAGGCCCAGGAACACTTCGTACGACACGGTCTGCGCCGAGGCACGCAAGCTGCCCAGCAGGGCGTACTTGTTGTTCGACGACCAGCCGGCGAACAGCACCGCGTAGACCGACAGGCCGGCCATGGCGAAGAAGAACAGCAGGCCGATGTTCAGGTCGGCGACGCCCCAGGTCGGGGTGATCGGGATGACCACGAAGGCGATCAGCAGGGCGCTCATGGCCACTACCGGTGCCAGGGTGAAGATCACACGGTCGACGAAGGGCGGGTTCCAGTCTTCCTTGAAGAACATCTTCAGCATGTCGGCAGCGATCTGGAACATGCCGAACGGGCCGACGCGGTTCGGACCGTAACGGTCCTGCCACCAGCCCAGCAGGCGACGCTCGACGAAGCTGAGCAGCGCACCGCAGACCACCACCGCCAGCAGGACCACGATGGCCCGCAGCACGGTGAGGATCACATCGATCACTTCGGGGGTGAACCAGCTCATTGTGCTGCCTCCTGCAGACCTTCGACGGATGCACCGAAGATGGCAGGCGGAATGCCAGCCAGGCCTTTCGGCAACGCGACCAGGCCAGCGCCCAGCTCTTCATTGATACGCAGCGGCAGGCGCAGGGCCACACCGGCCACGTTCAGGCTCAGCAGGGCACCGTCGTTGACGCCCAGGCGGTCGGCTTCGGACTTGGCCAGGGCCACGTAGGCTGCCGGGATGCGCTGTTGCACCGGGGCGGCGCGCGAGGAGCTTTCTTCGCTGCCGAACAGGTGGAAGAACGGCACGGCAGTCCAGGTGCCACGGGCCGGGTTGAAGGCACCCGGAATGGCGTTGAACCAGTGCAGGCGGTCGCCTTGCGATTCGATCAGGCGCACGCCTGGGTCACCGGCACGCAGGTGGCCACCGACCTCGTCCTGGAACTTGTTCCAGGCTTGTGGCGAGTTCCAGCCCGGCGACCAGGCGAACGGCACCTGCTGGCGCGGTTCGGCCGAACCCGAGTAGCCTTCCATGGAGAAGGCGAACGCGGTGTCCTTGTCTTGCGGGGTGCGCGGCTCGTGCACGCTGATGTTGGCGCGCATGGCGGTACGGCCGGAGTAGCGCAGCGGCTCGCGGGCCAGCTTCAGGCCCTTGATGCGGAACGCGGCGCTTGGTGCGGCGTTGACGATGCCGGCCAGTTGCGGAACGGCTTCGGCGCAGGCGCTGGTGACGTGGTCCAGCTGGGTCCAGTCGACCGGCTTGTTCAGCAGGGTGGCACGCAGCGCGTGCATCCAGCGCCAGCCTTCGTGGATCAGGATGCTGCTGTCCAGGTATTGCGGGTCGAACACCTGGAAGAAGCGCTGGGCACGGCCTTCCTGGCTGACCAGGGTACCGTCGCCTTCGGCGAACGAGGCCGCTGGCAGCACCAGGTGGGCGCGGTCGACAGTCGGGGTTTTCGAGTGGTCGGCAACGATCACGACCTTGGCCGCAGCCAGGGCAGCGTCGACCTTGGCAGCCGGTACGCGGGTGTACAGGTCGTTTTCCAGCACGACGATGGCGTCGGCCTTGCCGCTGATGACCGCGTCCAGCGCAGCATCGACCGACTCGCCACCGAGCATGGCCAGGCCGAGGCTGTTGGCTTCAGGCACCACCAAGCTCAGCGAGCCGTTCTTCTCGCGCAGTTTCAGCGCCTTGGCGATGTTGGCGGCAGCTTCGATCAGCGCCGGGTCGGCCAGCGAGGTACCGGCTACGACCAGTGGGCGCTTGGCTGCGACCAGGGCGTCGGCGATGCGCTGGGCCAGGGCTTGCGCTTCGGCGTCCAGGCCTTCGACGGCCGGGGCGCTCGGGTCGATGGCGTGGGCCACGGCGAAACCGATGCGGGCCAGGTCGGCCGGGGCGGCGTGAACGCACTCCTCGGCGACGTCGTCCAGCTTGGTTTCAGCCAGCGAGGCGATGAACAGCGGGTACAGCGCGTGCTGGCCGATGTTCTTCACCGCGGCGTCGAGCCACGGCTGCACTTTCATTGCTTCAGCCATTGCCTCGGCCTTGCCCTTGGTGGCCTGGCGCACGGCCAGGGCGACGCGGGCAGCGGTCTGGGTCAGGTCTTCACCGAGCACGAACACGGCGTCGTGGTCTTCGATGTCGCGCAGGGTCGGAACCGGCAGCGGGCTGTTGTTCAGTACGTTCAGGGCCAGGCGTACGCGGGCCAGTTCGCCGGCTTCCATGCCCGAGTAGAAGTACTCGGCACCGACCAGTTCACGCAGGCCGTAGTTGCTTTCCAGGCTGGCGCGTGGCGAGCCGATACCGACGATGGTACGGCCGCGCAGCAGGTCGGCAGCCTTGTCCAGGGCGGCGTCCAGGCCCAGCTTGGTGCCGTCTGCCAGGTGTGGCTGGCGTGGGCGGTCCTTGCGGTTGACGTAGCCATAGCCGAAGCGGCCGCGGTCGCACAGGAAATACTGGTTGACCGAACCGTTGAAGCGGTTCTCCACCCGGCGCAGTTCGCCGTAGCGCTCGCCCGGGCTGATGTTGCAGCCACTGGAGCAGCCATGGCAGATGCTCGGGGCGAACTGCATGTCCCACTTGCGGTTGTAGCGCTCGGAGTGGGTCTTGTCGGTGAACACGCCGGTCGGGCATACCTCGGTCAGGTTGCCGGAGAATTCGCTTTCCAGCACGCCGTCTTCGACGCGGCCGAAGTACACGTTGTCGTGGGCGCCGTACACACCCAGGTCGGTACCACCGGCGTAGTCCTTGTAGTAGCGCACGCAGCGGTAGCAGGCGATGCAGCGGTTCATCTCATGGGCGATGAACGGGCCGAGGTCCTGGTTCTGGTGGGTACGCTTGGTGAAACGGTAGCGGCGCTCGTTGTGGCCGGTCATTACCGTCATGTCCTGCAGGTGGCAGTGACCGCCTTCCTCGCACACCGGGCAGTCGTGCGGGTGGTTGGTCATCAGCCATTCGACGACGCTGGCGCGGAACGCCTTGGACTCTTCATCGTCGATGGAGATCCAGGTGCCGTCGGAGGCAGGGGTCATGCAGGACATGACGATACGACCACGGGTGTCGTTCTCGTCGGTGTACTGCTTGACCGCGCATTGCCGGCAGGCGCCAACGCTACCGAGCGCCGGGTGCCAGCAGAAATAAGGGATGTCGAGGCCGAGTGACAGACAGGCCTGTAACAGGTTGTCTGCACCGTTGACTTCGAGCGCTTTGCCGTCTACGTGGATAGTGGCCATTGTTCAAAGTTCTTCGTTGGCCCGCGTGAGCGGGCGTGGCTAATGGAAATCGGTGAGCTTGCGACACGCCTCGATCGCTCGGGCCTGCCGGCAAGCTGGCGAGTGGCACGGACCACCCGCCTTCATCATCTTGTTATGCGCCGACCACGATCGGCTTCGCCAAATTGGGGCGCAGGGTGTCACCAGCAGACGCTGGCGCGACACCGGCCTCGAACTCGGACCGGAAGTATTTGATGGCACTGCCCAGCGGCTCGACGGCACCCGGTGCGTGAGCACAGAAGGTACGGCCAGGGCCGAGGAAGTTGACCAGCCCGAGCAGCGTCTCGATGTCTTCGGCGCGACCCTGGCCTTTTTCCAGTGCGCGCAGCATCTTCACGCTCCACGGCAGGCCGTCACGGCATGGGGTGCACCAGCCGCACGACTCGCGGGCGAAGAACTCTTCCATGTTGCGCAGCAGCGAAACCATGTTGATGCTGTCGTCGACCGCCATGGCCAGGCCAGTACCCATACGGGTGCCGACCTTGGCGATGCCGCCGGCGTACATCTGTGCGTCGAGGTGCTCGGGCAGCAGGAAGCCGGTACCGGCGCCGCCTGGCTGCCAGCACTTGAGCTTGAAGCCGTCGCGCATGCCGCCGGCGTAGTCTTCGAACAGTTCGCGGGCGGTGACGCCGAACGGCAGTTCCCACAGGCCCGGGTTCTTCACCTTGCCGGAGAAGCCCATCAGCTTGGTGCCGTGGTCCTCGCTGCCTTCACGGGCCAGCGACTTGTACCAGTCGTTGCCATTGGCGACGATGGCCGGCACGTTGCACAGGGTTTCGACGTTGTTCACGCAGGTCGGCTTACCCCACACGCCCACGGCGGCAGGGAAGGGCGGCTTCGAGCGCGGGTTGGCGCGGCGGCCTTCCAGCGAGTTGATCAGCGCGGTTTCTTCACCGCAGATGTAGCGGCCGGCACCGGTGTGCACGAACAGCTCGAAATCGAAGCCGCTGCCGAGGATGTTCTTGCCCAGCAGGCCGGCGGCCTTGGCTTCCTCGATGGCGCGGTTGAGGTTTTTCGCTGCGGTGGTGTATTCGCCACGCAGGAAGATGTAGCCACGGTAGGCCTTCAGGGCGCGGGCGCTGATCAGCATGCCCTCGACCAGCAGATGGGGCTGTTGCTCCATCAGCATGCGGTCCTTCCAGGTGTTCGGCTCCATTTCGTCCGCGTTGCACAGCAGGTAGCGGATGTTCATGGATTCGTCTTTGGGCATCAGGCCCCACTTCACGCCGGTGGGGAAGCCTGCACCACCACGGCCCTTGAGGCCGGAGTCCTTGACGCTCTGCACGATGTCGTCGGCCGACATCTGCGCCAGCGCCTTGCGCGCCGCGGCATAGCCGTTCTTCGACTCGTACTCGGCCAGCCAGACCGGCTCGCCGTCGTCACGCAGGCGCCAGGTCAGCGGGTGGGTTTCGGCCGTACGCGCGATGCGGTTGGCCGGGCCGAAGGAAGTAATGGTCATACGTAACCCTCCAGCAGTTTGGAAACGCCAGCCGGCTGCACGTCACCGAAGGTGTCGTCATCGATCATCAGCGCCGGGGCCTTGTCGCAGTTGCCCAGGCAGCACACCGGCAGCAGGGTGAAACGGCCGTCGGCGGTGGTCTGGCCAAGGCCGACGCCCAGCTCGCTCTGGATCTGGCTGACCACGGACTCATGGCCGCCGATGTAGCAGACCATGCTGTCGCACACGCGGATGATGTGGCGGCCGACCGGCTGACGGAAGATCTGGCTGTAGAAGGTGGCGACACCTTCGACGTCGCTGGCCGGGATGCCCAGCACTTCGCCGATGGCGTGGATGGCGCCGTCCGGCACCCAGCCACGTTCCTTCTGGACGATCTTCAGGGCTTCGATGGACGCCGCGCGCGGGTCCTCGTAGTGATGCATTTCGTGCTCGATGGCCGAGCGCTCGGTTTCGCTCAGGGCGAAACGGTCTGTCTGGATAAGCGTGCTGTTCATGCTTAGCGGTCCACGTCAGCCATAACGAAGTCGATACTGCCCAGGTACGCAATGAGGTCGGCGACCATGCTGCCTTTGATCACCGAAGGGATCTGCTGCAGGTGCGGGTAGCTCGGGGTACGGATCCGGGTGCGGTAGCTCATGGTGCCGCCATCGCTCGTCAGGTAGTAACTGTTGATGCCCTTGGTCGCCTCGATCATCTGGAACGACTCGTTGGCCGGCATGACCGGGCCCCACGAGACTTGCAGGAAGTGCGTGATCAGGGTTTCGATGTGCTGCAGGGTGCGCTCTTTCGGCGGCGGCGTGGTCAGCGGGTGATCCGCCTTGTACGGGCCTTCCGGCATGTTGCGCAGGCACTGGTCGATGATGCGGATACTCTGGCGCATCTCCTCGACACGGACCATGCAGCGATCGTAGGCATCGCCGTTGTGGGCCAGCGGTACTTCGAACTCGAAGTTCTCGTAGCCGGAGTAGGGGCGCGCTTTACGCAGGTCGAAGTCGCAACCGGTGGCACGCAGGCCGGCACCGGTGGTACCCCAGGCCAGCGCTTCCTTGGTGTTGTAAGCGGCAACGCCGATGGTACGGCCCTTGAGGATGCTGTTCTGCAGGGCGGCCTTTTCGTACTCGTCGAGGCGCTTGGGCAGCCATTCGACGAAGTCCTTGACCAGCTTGTCCCAGCCGCGCGGCAGGTCGTGAGCCACGCCACCGATGCGGTACCAGGCCGGGTGCAGGCGGAAACCGGTGATCGCTTCGATCACGGTATAGGCGCGCTGGCGGTCGGTGAAGGTGAAGAACACCGGGGTCATGGCGCCGACGTCCTGGATGTAGGTACCCAGGAACAGCAGGTGGCTGGTGATACGGAAGAACTCGGCCAGCATCACGCGGATGGTGTCGACCTTCTGTGGCACCTTGATGCCGGCCAGCTTCTCGACGGCGAGCACGTACGGCAGGTTGTTCATTACCCCGCCGAGGTAGTCGATACGGTCGGTGTAGGGGATGAAGCTGTGCCAGGACTGGCGCTCGGCCATTTTCTCGGCGCCACGGTGGTGGTAGCCGATGTCCGGTACGCAGTCGACGATCTCTTCACCGTCCAGCTGCAGGACGATACGGAAGGCACCGTGGGCGGAAGGGTGGTTGGGGCCGAGGTTGAGGAACATGTAGTCCTCGTTGGCGCCCTGGCGCTTCATGCCCCAGGCTTCCGGGTTGAAGCGTGCCGATTCCTCTTCAAGCTGCTGCTTGGCCAGGGTCAGGCTGTAGGGGTCGAACTCGGTGGCGCGGGCCGGGTAGTCCTTGCGCAGCGGGTGGCCTTCCCAGGTGGGCGGCATCATGATGCGGCTGAGGTGCGGGTGGCCGGCAAAGTCGATGCCGAACATGTCCCAGACTTCGCGCTCGTACCAGTTGGCGTTCGGCCAGATACCGGTCACGCTTGGCAGGTTCAGGTCGCCTTCGCTGAGCGACACCTTGATCATCACGTCGCTGTTACGCTCGATCGACAGCAGGTGGTAGAACACGCTGAAGTCGGCGGCCGGCAGGCCGCGGCGCTGGGTGCGCAGGCGTTCGTCGACGCC
Source organism: Pseudomonas sp. B19(2017) (assembly GCF_002113165.1). Lineage (NCBI taxonomy): Bacteria > Pseudomonadati > Pseudomonadota > Gammaproteobacteria > Pseudomonadales > Pseudomonadaceae > Pseudomonas > Pseudomonas sp. B19(2017). Next base: position 3,721 of record NZ_NEJR01000009.1, on the reverse strand, counting down.
GTGCAGGTCGTACAGCATGCTGTACGGTTTGGCCACGCCGCGCAGGAAGCTGAGCACTTCCTTGAGCTGCTCGCGCTTGACCCACAGCACGGGCATGCCGGTGCGGGTTTCCTGGGCGACGAATGCTTCGGCGCCAAAACGGTTGTGCAGTTCGACGACCACATCCTGGTCGTCAGCCTTGTAGGGCGGAATGAAAATAGCGTTGTCCGCTGTCATGGTCTCGGTCGCTTTGGGTCAACGTTAAGAATGAAGCCAGGCCGCCGGCTCCAGGGGAGCGGGCGGCAGGTCGCTGGATCAGACTTCGTCGGGGCTGCGCAGGTTGGTTACGGCGATGCGCTGCTCACGACGCAGGTCCTTCTGGGCTGGCATCTCGGCACGGTAGATGCCTTGATCACCAACAACCCAGGAAAGCGGGCGTCGTTCTTGGCCGATCGACTCCTGCAGCAGCATCAAGCCTTGCAGGAAAGCCTCAGGGCGCGGCGGGCAGCCGGGCACATAGACGTCCACGGGGAGGAACTTGTCGACCCCCTGAACGACCGAGTAGATGTCGTACATGCCGCCGGAGTTGGCGCACGAACCCATGGAGATAACCCATTTAGGCTCGAGCATCTGCTCGTAAAGGCGCTGGATGATCGGCGCCATTTTGACGAAGCAGGTACCGGCGATGACCATGAAGTCGGCCTGACGCGGCGAGGCCCGGATGACTTCGGCGCCGAAGCGGGCGATGTCGTGGGGTGCCGTGAAGGCCGTGGTCATTTCCACGTAGCAGCAGGACAGGCCGAAGTTGTACGGCCAGAGGGAGTTCTTGCGACCCCAGTTGACCGCGCCACGCAGCACATCTTCAAGCTTGCCCATGAAGATGTTCTTGTGGACCTGGTCCTCCAGCAGTTGATCGGTGACGGTTTCCCGTTCACCGACCGGGTACTGCTCGTTGGGCGCATCCGGATCGATTCTGGTGAGATTGTATTGCATGCCAAAGCCTCATTGTTTCAGCTTCGCTTGCCGCTTGCGGCGACCTTCGGGAGCCCAATCAAGTGCCCCGACGCGCCATAGGTAGACAAGACCAGCCAACAGAATTGCTATGAAAACGAGTGCTTCGACGAATCCGGTCCAGCCGCTTTCGCGGACGGACACAGACCATGCAAAGAGAAAGAGGGCTTCGATATCGAAGATCACGAACAGCATCGCGACCAGATAGAATTTGGCGGACAGGCGCAGGCGGGCGCTGCCGACGGGCAGCATGCCGGATTCGAAGGGTTCGTTCTTGGCGCGACCCCAGGCCTTGCTACCGAGCAGGCTGGACAGGCCGAGCATGAAGGCGCACAGGCCGACGACACCCAGGAGGAAGATGGCAAAGCCCCAGTTGTGGGCGATGAGTCCTGCCGAATCGGACATGCTAGAGATCCTTATACAGAGACCCAGCTCTGCAGTCTGAAATAAGTGTAGAGCGGCGACCTGGTGTCGCACATGCAGTGACCAAATGTCGCAGCTGAATCAATCGCGCTGATTTTATGGGTAAACCCCGTGCAAGTAAAATTTCTGTCGCAAATTTATTCGTAGGATTAAGTACAAAATCCGCTTGTAACTGGCTGAAAGCCTTGAGATTCGGGCATTGCGTGCGGTTTTGTTAATTATGTTTCTTGCGGCGGGTAACGAATTGCAAGTTTCGAAATGATAATTAATATCATTTGATCTAATGCCGTGTAATTGGGCTGTTCTGCGCCTTGTAAAGTTCATTTGGCCACCCCCTCTACTTGCAAATGCGAAAAACGCCTGTTCTAGCAGCATCCGACACCGCTTGCCCCGCTCTGGGTCAATACTTTACCGATTGAGCGCCGACTGGCTGATGAAGCGATCGCCCACTGGCCTGGCCAGTAGGTGAGGATAATCAGGTAAGGCGCGGCGGCGAACGGGCTGACGAAGCGGTCGATACCGATCAGGCTGTCGGAGAGCACGAACAGGCAGGCGCCAAGCGCTGCGAGCCCGCCGCAGGCCAGTGCGCGCCAGAGCATGGCGCTGATGGCCAGGGCGTACACTGCGACCGGGATCAGCAATGGGCCGAGGCCGTGGCTGGCGAGTACGCCGAACAGGGTGATGCCGGTGAGGGCGCTGAGCAGGAATGCGGGTAGGGCGGGGCGCAAGGTTTGGCCGCAATAGGCGCGCAGGTAGGCCAGGTGGGCACAAAGGAATGCGACCAGGCCGAACACGAACAGGTCGGCGGGGATGGCCAGCAGGATGTCGCCGAGTACCGAGAAGGCCAGGCCGAAAGTGATCCAGCGGCGATAAGGTGTGGCGGGAGCGCTGCGCAGCCAGGCGATCAGGGCCAGTACCGGGATCGGTTTGGCCAGCAGGGCGAGCAGGGTGTTGTCGCTGGCCAGTGCATATAGATAGAGAGCGGCGGCGACCAGGGCGATTGTGGTCAGGTGGCTTGGACGAGGCATGGGCGGTCCTTGCGGCTGGGCTGCCACAAGCATAGACCTGATCCCGGGTTTTGCTTTGGCCTGTACCGGCCCTTTCGCGGGCATGCCCGCTCCCACAGGATTACCGCAGTCTTCAAGGTTTGCACAGTACTTGTGGGAGCGGGCGCGCCCGCGAAGAGGCCGGCGCAGGCGCTGCCGAATTTCGGCATAAAGCAGATTTGTCCCCTTCCATGTAGGCCATTTCCCAAACATACTCTTGCCGCCTTTTTTCCGTTGCTGCTGCTCTGGCGGCGCTCTAGTCTGGGCATGTCGTTGCTCACAACGATACGGCTTTGACAGGCCGAAATTGAAAGAAGGTGCACTCGCTTTGCCTCAATGGCGGCTATGCGTGTGGGCACGTTCGCGTGCGCCGGTCTTTCTTTCTTTCCACCGGTCTGTCAACCCGCGCATAGCTGCCACCCAACCGTTTGACAGCGGGCGGATGGTAGCCAAACAGGAAAGAAAGGAGCGAGTCATGCTGAAAGTTGTCCCCGATCCACCCCATAACCCCCATTCCCTCGAAGACACCCTGATCCAGGCCACCGACTATGCACTGTGCGCGGCGACCGTGGTGCATCAGGCCTTGCTGCTGCAACCCAAATCACCGGCCTCGATCCTGATGATGACCTCGATGCATGAGCTGGAGGCGCTGCGGGCTTTGCTTGAGTCGGCATTGATCCAGGTGCAGATGCCCGCTGAACCCAAGACGTTGCACTAAGGCTGATTGATGTGTTGCCAGGGCCGGCCCTTTCGCGGGCTTGCCCGCTCCCACAGGGTCACCACAGTCTTCAAGATTTGCACAGTACCTGTGGGAGCGGGCGCGCCCGCGAAGAGGCCCGCCCAAGCATTCGAGAAACTCCAGGGGACACAACAATGACCACAGAAGACACCCAATTCACCGTCGGCAAAACCACCTTCTACCAAGGCGAAAACGGCACCCACCCGCTGTTCCGCATCGAGCCAGGCATTCCCTGCCGTGACGCCCGCGAGCAATCTTCGGAGCTGATGGGCTACGTGCGCGAACTGACCATCACTGGCTTGATGGAAGAGAAGCCGATGATGATCTGGGCTGCCCACTACCTGAGTGCGATGGCCAAGGCGCTGATGGATGATGCCGAGCTGGGCTTGAAGCACTGAGGTACTACCGGCAGGCGCGATTTCTCCTGTGGGAGATCACCCAGCCCTTCCGGGCTGCGCTGTCGCGCAGCAAACATGAGATGTACGGCTTCAGTTCTGCAGCAGCGCTGACATTTTGAAAAAGA
>NZ_NEJR01000052.1:0-705 GCF_002113165.1 Pseudomonas sp. B19(2017) | reverse complement strand
GACTTCGAGAAGCTCGACGTCAGCAGCACTGCAGCTGTGACCCAGGTGACCGACACCATCGACACCACGACCGTGACCCTGACTGCTACGCAAAGCGTGGTCGAGGGTGGCGTCGTCACCTACACCGCCTCGGTCAACCACAAGGTCACCGGTTCGGACCTGGTGATCAAGCTGGCTAACGGCCAGACCATCACCATCCCGGTAGGCGAGTCGTCGGCGTCGGTGCCATTCACCGCGCCGAATAACGTCCACAACACCAACCTGGACCTGACCAACAAGATCACCGACATCTCGGGCGGTAACTACGAGAAGACCGTGGCCGTGGGCGAGCCAGTGACAACCGTCACCGACAACCCGGCAACCCCGGACGCCACTGCGCTGACCTTGACCGCTACGGACACAGTGGCCGAAGGTGGCAAGATCACCTACACCGCTACCCTGACCAACAAGGCGGGTACCGACCTGGTGATCAAGCTGAGCAACGGTGAAAGCATCACCATCGCCGCTGGCCAGAAAGAAGCCTCGATCACCGTCGACGCCCCGAGCGACGACGTGTACGTCGATGCCGAAAACCTGAGTGTGACCATCACCGGTACCACCGGTGGTGACTTCGAGAAGCTCGACGTCAGCAGCACTGCAGCTGTGACCCAGGTGACCGACACCATCGACACCACGACCGTGACCCTGACTGCTACGCAAAGCGTG